>JAIORT010000592.1 GCA_021107975.1 Bacteroidales bacterium
TAATAATTCATAGATAAATTCAAAAAATCAAGATATTCTGCTGAGTCATCGCCATATATCTTCATCGTTTCGCCAACAATTTTGTATGTGCTTTTTTCTCCGGCAACTCTTGAGAACAAAATTTCAAACTTACTATTTTCTTCATCTATCATTATTATTTTAGCAAGTTTTTTATGAACTTCAGAAGCTAATTCGGCATGACAAATCGGGCAATAGAAATCCAGTTGTTCACCTTCTTTGTATTCGAATTCAGGATGTTTTTGAACCGTGTAATTACCTAATTCGTTATGAAGCGAGATTAAACCTACCTTATGGTTGTGTGTTCGTACCGAAAACAGGATATAATCATTTACGTTCAGATAACCATTGCAGTGTGGACATTGATAGTTGATGCTCATTTTTTTAAAGTTTTAAAGAATTAATTATTTTTTTGACCCTATAAATTTACAAAAAAAATCTTCTGTTGTCAACATAATAACGATTTTTTTTTTGTACATATTAATAAATAAAAAAGCCTTCACACTAATATACTGCGAAGGCTTTGATTTTATTGTAGTTATACTGAAACGCATAAACTTTGCTATTTTCGTATAAACTAACTGAATGGTTTAGTGCTGTTTGTTTCTTTATCTGTTTGTATTCCCGTTCAGTGTCAGTTTATAAGTTATACTTTTTGCACATCTTCAACTATTTCAAGTCCTCTCTTAATTGCTTTTTCATTGTCAGGGATCATGTGATGATAACGTGGCGGTAATGATTTTTTCAAACCGAGCATAACATTATCCAATTTAACAATAGGTTTTATTTTTATATAACCTCCTAAAACGATCATGTTAAAGATTTTTGGTAAGCCTAAATTAGAAGCTTCTTTGCTGGCTTCTATTTTATAAATATTAATATCCTTACGTTCAGGGGGTCGGATTATTCCGTTCGGGTCGTACAATAACAATCCTCCCGGTTTAACCTCAGGTTCGAATTTATCCATCGACTGTTGATTCAAAATGATTGCCGTGTCGTATTGGGTGAGAATTGGCGAATTGATTCTATTGTCGCTTAAGATAACAGTTACATTAGCTGTGCCCCCTCTCATTTCAGGTCCGTACGAGGGCATCCAACTTACTTCCTGGTCCTGCATAATACCTGAGTAGGCTAATATTTTACCCATTGAAAGAACACCCTGTCCGCCAAATCCTGCAATGATTATTTCTTCAGTCATATTTTTTTGTGTTAAAGGTTCAATGTTAAAAGTTAAAAGTTCCCGGTTTTCATCTAATCATACACTTTTATCTTATTTAACTAACTCTCCGTCAACTTTAATATCGCCAAGTGGATAGAACGGGAACATATTGTCAACCATCCACTGGTTAGCCTTTACTGGTGTCATTTTCCAGCCTGAGTTACAATTTGAAACGACCTCAACAAAGGTTAGACCCTTGTTCTGCTTTTGCAGGTCAAAAGCTTTCCTGATGGCTTTTTTAGTTTTTCTAACATTAGCCGGTGTATGAACAGCTTGTCGCGTAACAAAATAAGTTCCTGGTAGCCGCGCAATCAATTCTGTGATCTTTAAAGGATACCCCATCATTTTGACGTCTCTGCCATAAGGACATGTAGAGGATTTCATGCCGGGAAGTGTGGTAGGAGCCATCTGTCCGCCTGTCATTCCATAAATACCATTATTAACAAAAATGATGGTAATATTCTCGCCCCTGTTGGCAGCGTGGATTGTTTCACCCGTACCTATTGCAGCAAGGTCGCCATCTCCCTGGTAGGTAAATACAAATTTATCTGGCATCAGTCTTTTAATAGCCGTTGCTAAAGCGGGCGCCCTTCCATGCGCTGCCTCTTGCATATCGATATCCATAAATTCATAAGCCAGAACTGAACACCCAACCGGTGCAATCCCAATGGTATTAGCTTGTGCATCCAATTCATCAATGACCTCCATAACAAGTCTGTGTGTTGTGCCATGTCCGCATCCCGGACAATAGCTCAGCACTTTATCGGTCATTAATTTGGTTTTTTTATAAACAATGTTCTCGTCTTTTATAATATCCTGTTTTGTCAGTGTTTCTGCCATAGCGTTATCCTCCGATAATTTTTTGTTCTAATGCTTCAAGAACTTCATTAGGTGATGGAATAATTCCACCCATTTTGCCATAATGCTCCACTTTGATTTTTCCTTCAACTGCAAGCTTAATATCTTCAATCATTTGCCCGGCACTCATTTCGATCGAAAGAATACCTTTAATTTTCCCTGCCATTTCTTTTATTTGGTTTACAGGAAACGGGAAAAGTGTAATAGGACGGAACAATCCAACTTTGATGCCTTTTTCCTTTGCTAATTGCAAAGCTTTAAGGCAGATACGAGCGCTTGTTCCGTAAGCTACAAAAATATATTCGGCATCTTCGCAGTCGATTGTTTCATACCTGACTTCATTCTCTGTTATTTTTTTGTATTTTTCCTGGAGCTTTAAGTTATGTCGCTCCTGGCGGGCAGGGTCAAGGTCTAAAGATGTGATAATGTTCCTTTCCCTGTCAGGAGTTTTACCGGTGGTTGCCCACGGACATTTTTTAATGATCTCAGTTTCGGTAAGCCTCGGTATTTGATCTTCAAGCACAACCTTTTCCATCATTTGACCGATAGCGCCGTCAGAAAGTATCATTGCCGGATTTTGATATTTAAAAGCAAGGTTAAAAGCTACTTTAACGAAATCATACATTTCCTGGACGGATGATGGAGCTAAGGTGATTAACTTGTAATCGCCATGTCCTCCGCCCTTTGTTGCCTGGAAATAATCGGATTGCGAGGGCTGGATTGTACCTAAACCGGGACCTCCTCTTACAACATTAACGACAAGACAAGGAAGTTCGGCTCCTGCAAGATAAGAAATGCCTTCCTGCATCAGGCTTATGCCCGGGCTGGATGATGATGTCATCACTTTTTTTCCACAACACGCACCTCCGTAAACCATATTTATTGAGGCAAGTTCACTTTCTGCTTGCAGAACGACCATCCCTGTTCTTTCGTGAGGCTTTTCAGCCATGAGGTATTCCATTACTTCCGACTGGGGAGTGATAGGATATCCGAAATATCCGTCGCATCCCGCACGTATTGCCGCTTCGGCAACTGCCTCATTGCCTTTCATTAATCTGAGCTCTTTTGCCATATTATTTATTTTTAGGTTTAACCCAAATTATATTTTTACTCTATAAACTGTAATCACCCCGTCGGGGCAAACAATTGCACAATTTGTACAGCCTGTGCAGGCGTCATGCACATTTTGCATGTAATGGTATCCCTTGCCGTTGACATCCTCCGACATGGCTATGGTGTGCGTAGGGCATGCATCAATACACACCTCGCAACCCTTGCATCTTTCAATGTCAACTACAATATCTCCTTTTACTTTTGCCATACGATTTTATATTATGTATTGCTTATTTTATAACAATGGCACGAAATTATATAAAATATATTGAAATGAATTATATCTTTAGAATATTTTCTTTATTTATAATTTAATTTAAATTGAATATAAATTACAATTGATGATTAGTTAAATTAGCATAATCACAAATTATTTGTGTCTGCCTGAATTTAAGTTACAAACTGAAATGTGCAACGGTGCTGCGCAATTGGTCACTTCTCAGCAAACGGATTCCTGTACTTGTTAAATTTTAGTTTAGCGATGAGATAAAAGAAAGGCAGGTCTTCCACGAAGTATCTTCTCCAAAGCCGGCGAGGTTCTTTTATTAATCTGTAGAGCCATTCAATCGCCAGCTTTTGAAATATTTTAGGTGCACGTTTAATATTCCCTGCTTCAAAGTCGATTGTAGCGCCAATTGCCAGGAATATATTTATATTACTCAAGCGGTTTTTGTATTTATATATCCATTTCTCCTGCTTGGGTGCGCCTACACCTACCACCAGAACATTAGCCGAAGTGTTACCGATGATGTTAATTATGTTCTCGCATTCAGTTTTATTTTTTTCGAACCCGAAACTTGGAGAGCATGCGCCCACAATAATTTTCCTGCCGACTTTTTCATTGATTATTTTTAATGCTTTATCTGCAACTCCCGGCGCTGCTCCTAAAAGAAAAATTTTGATCTTATCATTCTCCTTGTGATAATTATAAAAAGATGGGAAAAAATCGGAGCCTGTGATTACCTCTTTTACAGGTGTTCCTAAAAATTTAAGTGCAAGACGAACGATTTGGCTGTCAACGGTTACATATTCTGCTTTCTGGTATATTTCGTAAAGCTCCCTGTCGTGCTGCAATTTCATTAAATGATCCACATTAGGTGTAACAAGTACTCCCTTGTCGAATTTTTTTAACAAATCATTTTTAGTAATATTGTCAACCTTTATGTTAAGTATTGAGATTCTGTCATCCATTTGATTTTATCTTTTGTACGTTAAAATATGACATAAAATTAACATGTTTTATTTTAATTTCTAATTTTGTTTCAAATTATTATAATTATTTATGATTTATGGCACTGATACATTCATTTGAAAAAAGCGGGAATTTTCTATTCAGGAACAGGGGGCAGATTCCGGTTATTCTTTATATATTGGTTATCCCTGTTATTTATTTTACTGATTACTCCAAACTTGGCGATATTACTCAGTTAATATTGACATATATTTCAATTTTCTTAAGTGTTCTCGGTTTTATTATCAGGGCTGTCTCGATAGGTACGACACCGCAAGGCACATCAGGAAGAAATACAGAATCGCAGGTAGCAGAATCATTGAATATTACAGGCATTTATTCAACCGTACGTCATCCTTTATACTTAGGGAATTACCTTATGTGGATAGGAATTATTCTTTTTACTTTTAATTTTTATTTTGTGATTATTGTTTCTTTGGCTTTCTGGCTGTATTACGAACGTATTATGTTTGCTGAAGAACGGTTTTTGGAGAGGAAGTTCGGAGAGGAATATATGAACTGGTCGAAAAAGGTTCCTGCTTTTATACCATGTTTTAAGAATTACAGGAAAAGCGAAACACCTTTTTCTTTGGTCAGTGTTTTACGGCGTGAATATTCAGGTTTTCTGGCAACTGTATTCAGCTTTGCCTTTATTGATTATCTGAGGTATTTCTTTATTCACGGCAGGATAGATATTTACAGGACTTCGACTTATGTGTTAATTATTGCGCTGATCATTACCATAATCCTAAGAACATTAAAGCATAATACCAGGCTTTTAAAAGAGGAAGGAAGATCATAGGATTTACGAATTACGAATTTTAATGATATTGAAAGAGAAAAAGGATTTACATATTATGAATATAATCGTACTCGGTTGCGGACTGGTTGGTGGTCCGATGGCTATTGACCTTGCTAGAGATAAAAAATTCAATGTAACGGTTGCAGATAAAAATAAAGAGTCGCTTGAAATAATTGAGCAAAAATCTGCTGTATCAATTATTCAGATTGATCTTTCCGATACTACCAACGTAACATCGCTTGTGAAAAAATATGATTTTGTTATTAGCGCTGTTCCCGGATTTATGGGTTTTCAAACATTAAGGGCTATTATCGAAGCAGGTAAAGATGTTGTGGATATTGCTTTTTTCCCAGAGGATATGTTTGAGCTTGATAATCTGGCAAAGCAAAAAGGAGTTATGGCAATTTCAGATATAGGCGTGGCTCCCGGCATGAGCAATCTATTAGTCGGTTATGCAGACCACATGCTCGATAAAACTGAAAAGGCTGTGATTTATGTTGGCGGACTCCCAAAGGTCAGGGAATTGCCATTTGAATACAAAGCCGTTTTTTCACCTGTGGATGTTATCGAAGAATATACACGATTTGCCCGGTATATAGAAAATGGAAAAGAGATTATTAAACCCGCCCTTTCCGACCCTGAGTTGTTGAATTTTGAAGGTCTTGGTACATTGGAAGCATTCAATAGCGATGGTTTAAGAAGCCTTGCTAAAACAATTGATGCTCCCAATATGATTGAGAAAACCTTAAGGTATCCGGGTCATATAGAAATAATGAGGATTCTTCGTAATACCGGGTTTTTTAGTAAGGATAAGATAGAGATTAGCGGAGTAAAGATCAGTCCTTTGGAATTTACTTCTAAGCTATTATTCCCGAAATGGAAACTTGAAGAGGGGGAAGAAGATATTACTATTATGAAAATCATGGTGGAAGGATGGAAAGAAGGGAAGCAAATGAGATATACATACAATCTTTTTGACCGGTATGATCCCGTAACAAAAATCCATTCAATGGCAAGAACAACAGGTTATACAGCTACAATGGCTTTAAGAATGCTAACAAAAGGACTTTATAAGCGCAAAGGTGTTTCTGCTCCCGAATTCATAGGCAAACAACCTGAATGTGTCGAATTTATGTTGAAAGGACTGGAAGAAAGGGGTGTGGTTTATAAAGAGATGGTTGAAGTTATTGATGATTAATACTGGTAGAGTTGGTCATTTGCTTCGCTGTCATTAAAGTCATTAGTAGTCATTCATGGTCATTCGCTTCGCTGTCATTTAAGTCATTCATTGTAATTTTTTACTTTATTTAACCGTTAACTTTAAATATACAACCGTATTCTGATTTGTACTTGACAGCGTTTGTTTATTATATTACTTTTGTTTTTGTATTGCAGTTCATTATAAATCTTTAATTTTCGTTACCCTTTAAAATTGATTATCAACATGAATAAATTAAATCTTATAAAAAATCCGGTCTTGCAAACATGTTTCTTAATTTTTGGCTTTTTTATTATTGCCGGATTTAATTCATTGCAAGCAAAAAAACTAAGTGCGTTTCTGTCGTATTCAACTTTTTATTCTCCTGAAACCGGACCTTACATCGAAACTTATATGGCAGTGGTTGGAAATAGTGTGGAATTCATTAAAAATGATAACGATAAATTCCGTGGTTCAATCCAGGTGATTTTGCTTTTCAGGAAGGGGGAAGAAATCATAAACTTTGATAAGTATGAGCTTTTTAGTCCTGAATTGGATGATACATTAAATATCAATTTTAATTTTATTGATCAGCAACGCTATTCATTACCAAATGGAAATTATGAATTTGAAATACAGATATGGGATAAAAATAATGAAGAAAAGCCTTTTATCAACTTGCAACCATTAGTCATTGACTTTCCTGATGATAAAATAACAATTTCAGGAATTCAGCTTGTTGAATCTTATTCAAAAGCTGAGGAAGATGGAATTTTGTCAAAAAGCGGGTATGATTTAATTCCATATATTATAAACTATTATCCCGAAAATGTTAATAAAATCACTTTCTATTCTGAGATATACAATGCTGAAAAGGTTTTTGGGGAGGGTGAAAAGTACCTTCTTTCTTATTATATTGAAACCCTTGAAAAAGGCAAACCGCTTCCAGAATATATTAAATATAAAAAAGAAACCGCTGCTGCGGTAAATATTCTTTTCAGCGAATTCGATATTACAAATCTCCAGTCAGGTAACTATTTTCTGACTATTGAGGCACGAGATAAGCAAAATAACTTATTAGGGTTAAATAAAATATTCATTCAAAGAAGCAATCCGCGAATTAAACTTAAACTTGATGATATTGCTCAGGTTAATATTGAAAACTCTTTTGTCGGAAATATGACTAATGCCGATTCTCTTAAAGAGTTTATACGCTGCCTCGAACCAATTTCGACAGAGCAGGAGAGAAGTTTTGCGATTGTACATTTAGCCTCATCTGATATTGGAACCTTACAAAAGTTTTTTTATAAGTTTTGGCTTGAGCGGAATGAATTAGAGCCTGAAAGAGCCTGGCTGTCTTATCTGAATGAAGTGAATAAAGTTAATTTTGCTTACACTACACTAATAATGAAAGGCTATGAAACCGACAGGGGCAGGGTTTATTTAGAATACGGACCGCCAAATGCAATTTCTGAAAGTTATAACGAACCTGCAGCTTACCCTTATGAAATTTGGCATTATTACGAATTGGAAAACGGACAAAGAAATAAAAAATTTGTTTTCTTTACACAAGACTTAGTAACCAACAATTTTACTTTGTTACACTCCGATGTTACCGGAGAGCTTTCAAACTACCGTTGGCAATATATATTATTCAGACGGGTTGACCCAGGTTTTGATATCGACCAGGAAATTGTTCCTGAGTCGTGGGGAGACAATTCGAGGAAGTATTTCGACTTGCCAAGATAAAAGATAAGACATAAACATTGTTCATCATCTTTTAATTAATAAACAATTAACATATAACTTTTAACTTTCTGTAACTTTGCATGATTAAAGTTTTAATACCGGATGATTTCATATTATAAAGTAATAACTGCCGTAATCTGGCTGATTTCAAAGCTCCCGTTTCCTTTGTTGTATTTAATTTCAGATGTTCTTGCCTTTAAACTGTATTATATTTTCAGATACAGGAAAAAAGTAGTTTTTCAGAACCTCCGAAATTCATTTCCTAATAAAACGGAGAAAGAAATTAAAGAAATAGCAAAAAAGTTTTACAGGAATTTTGCCGACCTTATTATTGAAGTAGTAAAAATAAGAAGCATTACAAAGAGACAGGTAACCAAAAGAATTCAATTCAGGAATTATGATTTAATTGATGATTTATATAAAAAGAAAAAAAGCATTATTGTAACTATAGGGCACTGCGGCAATTGGGAATGGATGACGATAGTGCTGGGAATGATAAGTTCGTACCGGATATTTGGTGTTGTAAAACCTTTGAACGATCCTGTTTTTGAAAAATACCTGCGAAAACTCAGGTTAAAATTCAATATTGATGGAGGGCTTATTTCATTTAAAAGCACATTTAGAACAATGGTAAGGCAAAGAGATGATTTAACTATAAATATCTTTGCAGGCGACCAAACACCCACTAAGGATGAAATTAATTACCGTACGCAATTCCTCAACCAGGAAACCCCGGTGTTTCTTGGGATTGAAAAAATAGCCAAATCACTCGATTTTGCTGTGGTATTTTTTAATGTTCAAAGAAGGAAGAGGGGATTTTACGATGTTGATATTTCCCTTATTGAAGAAAATCCACAAGCAACTGAAGATAATGAAATCACGGAGAAGCATGTTAAGATGCTTGAAAAAATAATTATAGAAAATCCTGATAACTGGCTTTGGTCGCATCGCAGGTGGAAACATATGCGGGAATGAGACCTGGCAGGTTTCTTTAATTGATTACTTGTCAGATTGATATATTTAAACATTTTGGTAAATTAAACCTGCCAGGTCTTTTTAGACAGTGATCAATTTTTACTCGTTATTCATATCC
>JAIORT010000454.1 GCA_021107975.1 Bacteroidales bacterium
ATTTATTTTTTTCTTTTTTCAATTATATATTTGTTAGATGCTTTTTTCTTCGATCTGGTTTTATATCCTTTTGCGGGCAAACCTTTCCGAGATCGCGGATGACCACCGGAAGCACGACCTTCACCACCGCCCATCGGATGATCGACAGGATTCATGGCAACACCCCTGGTTCTCGGACGACGACCAAGCCACCTGCTTCTGCCGGCTTTACCTGACACCTCAAGACTGTGATCATTATTTGAAACCATTCCAATAGTAGCTTTGCAGGTTTGAAGTATCATCCTTGTTTCTCCTGACGGCAGCTTGATAATAGCAAATTTACCATCACGCGACATTAATTGTGCATAAGAGCCTGCGCTTCTTGCCATTTTAGCTCCCTGATCGGGGCGCAGTTCAATATTGTGAATTATTGTACCATAAGGTATTTCACTTAAATAAAGTGTATTTCCAACATCAGGAGGAACTCCTTTGCCGGAAATAACTTTCTGCCCTATTTTTAACCCCTGAGGTGCAATGATGTATCTCTTTTCGCCATCGGTATAATATAACAAGGCAATTCGTGCAGTTCTGTTAGGATCATATTCGATTGACTTAACAATAGCCGGAATGCTTTCCTTTTCCCTTTTAAAATCAATAACCCTGTACTTTTGTTTATGACCACCACCCATATATCGCATGGTCATTTTACCCTCATTATTTCTGCCTCCCGACTTTTTCATTGGTGCCAATAAACTCTTTTCAGGTTTGGAAGCAGTAATTTCATCAAACGCACTAATCACCTTAAAGCGTTGACTGGATGTTGTCGGTTTGAATTTCTTTAAAGCCATTTATCTTAAATATTGCTGTAAAAATCAATTGTTTCACCTTCGACTAATGTTACAATAGCCTTTTTATAAGAATTAGTTCTACCGGTAAGTACACCGGATTTTGTATTCCTCGATTTTATCTTGCCCGAATAATTCATTGTATTGACAGCTTCTACATCTACACCATATAGTTCTTCTATCGCATTCTTTATTTGTAGTTTATTTGCCTTTTTATGAACAACAAACCCATAGCGTTTCATCTTCTCGCCCATTTCTGTCATTTTCTCTGTAATTATCGGCTTTATAATGATATTCATTGTATCGCTATTTTATTTTTTGCTTAAAATATCTTTTCTATTTCTTTTATTGAATTCTCTGAAATAAGCAGATTATTTGCATTTAAAATATCATAAGTATTAACACTTGCTGCGTTTATAATCTTTGCTTTTTGCAGGTTTCTGGATGACAATAACACATTTTTGTCACTATTAGCCATAACCAGCAATACTTTTTTATCCTCAAGCTGAAAGTTATTTAATAACTCAACTAAATTTTTTGTCTTTGGAGTATCAAAAGAAAAATCTTCAAGTACAATAATACTATTCTCTTTTGCTTTGTATGTTAAAGCTGATTTTCTGGCAAGTCTTTTCAGTTTTTTATTTAATTTGAAACCGTAATCACGTGGTCTCGGACCGAAAGTTCTCCCGCCTCCTCTCAATATTGGATTCTTAATGCTTCCCATACGGGCTGTACCTGTACCTTTTTGTCTTTTAATTTTCCTTGTACTTCCGGTAATCTCGCCTCTTTCTTTGGTTTTATGAGAACCCTGATGCCTGTTTGCCATGTGTTGGTTTACATCAAGACAAATAGCATTGTCATTAGGCTCAATGCCAAAAATCTTATCATCCAGCTTTGCCTTTTTATCAGTTTTCTGACCGCTAATATTATAAACTTCTAACTCCATCTTTCAAGTGTTACGTATGAACCATTAGGACCAGGAACTGATCCTTTTACAACGACTATATTTTTATCAGGAATAATTTTCATTACTTTAAGGTTAATCATCTTCACTCTTTCTCTTCCGGTATGCCCTCCCATTCTCATACCTTTAAAAACCCTTGAGGGCCATGAAGAAGCACCGATTGAACCAGGTGCCCTCATCCGGTTATGCTGTCCGTGAGTGGCATCATTTACACCTTTGAAATTGTAACGTTTTACTACTCCCTGAAATCCTTTACCTTTAGAAATTCCCACAACATCGATAAATTCTCCTTCAATAAAAATGTCAGCTTTTAAAATATCACCATATTGCTTTTGATGACCTTCTTCAAAACGAGAAAATTCGGCTAAGACTTTTTTGGGAGAAACACCGGCTTTAGTAAAATGACCTTTTAATGCCTTTGTCGTATGTTTATCCTTTTTTTCATCAAAAGCCAGTTGAATTGCATCATAACCATCGGTTTTTTTTGTTTTCACCTGTGTTACGACACAAGGTCCAGCCTCTATGACTGTACATGGAATATTTTTTCCATTATCATCATAAATACTGGTCATTCCTATTTTCTTACCAATTATTCCTGACATGCTAATATCTTTTTATATCTTTTTCCTCTTTTTAATTAAACCTTAATTTCAACTTCTACACCGCTCGGCAGTTCTAACTTCATTAAAGCATCAATAGTCTTTGTAGTAGAGCTATAGATGTCGAGCAGTCTTTTGTACGAACATAATTGAAATTGCTCTCTTGATTTTTTGTTAACAAAAGTCGCTCTGTTAACCGTATATATCCTTTTATTGGTTGGCAGCGGTATAGGTCCGTTAATAACGGCTCCTGTGGTTTTCACCGTCTTTACAATCTTTTCAGCAGATTTATCTACCAGGTTGTGATCGTACGATTTAAGTTTAATTCTTATCCTTTGACTCACTTTGTTTATAATTTATTATTTAAACAGTAACCAAATATCCTTTTATTTTATAAATAACATTTTCCATGATATCATGTGGAGTAATGGCATAATGTGAAAATTCAAGACTCGAAGTTGCCCTGCCTGATGTAATTGTCCTGAGTACTGTAACGTATCCAAACATTTCTGCCAAAGGCACTTTTGCTTTGATGATTTGGTATCTAACCATTGAATCTACATTCTCAACCTGTCCTCTGCGTTTGTTCAAATCACCTGTTATATCGCCAACATATTCATCTGGAGTTACAACCTCTAATTTCATAACCGGCTCAAGTAAAACCGGATTTGCCATTTTACATGCTCCTTTGAAAGCCTTGCTTGCGGCTATTTCAAACGCCAGTGCATCGCTATCAACACTATGATAAGAACCATCAAGCAACCTTACTTTCAGATTGTCCATTGCAAAACCTAAAAGTACACCATTTGCCATGGCTGATTCAAAACCTTTTTTTATTGCCGGTATATATTCTTTACGTATGTTTCCGCCCTTCACTTCATTAATAAACTGTAAGCCTGTAACATCATCATCTGCCGGCGATATTTCAACAAAGATTTCAGCAAATCTGCCCCTGCCACCTGTTTGTTTTTTATAAACCTCGTTGTGTTCAACCGTCAAAGTTATAGCCTCTTTGTATGCTACAGACGGAGTACCTCTATTACATTCAATATTAAATTCTCTTTTTAGCCTGTCGAGGATAACCTCTAAGTGAAGCTCACCCATCCCACTGATGATAGTTTGCCCTGTTTCTTCATCAACTTTAACTGTGAAGGTCGGGTCTTCTTCGACTAATTTATTTAATGCAAAAGCTAATTTATCAACATCGTCCTGTGTCTTTGGTTCAACAGCCAGCTTAATTACCGGGTCGGGGAACAACATAGACTCAAGAACAATAGGATGCTGGGGTGAGCAAAGGGTATCGCCTGTTCTGATTTGTTTAAAACCGATAGCAGCTCCTATATCACCGGCTTCAATCGATTTTAATGGCTTTTGTTTGTTAGCGTGCATCTGCATCAGGCGCATAATGCGTTCTTTCTTGTTTGTGTTGGAATTCATAATTTGCTGTCCGGCATCTAATTTCCCGGAATAAACTCTGAAAAATGCAATTCTTCCCACAAACGGATCGGTTGCTATTTTAAATGCTAATGCAGCAAACGGTTCGTTTACATCTGCACGTCTTTCAACTTCTTTATCTGTGAACGGATTGATACCTGAGATGGCGGGAACATCGGTTGGACAGGGAAGGAAGGCTACAATTGAATCTAATAATAACTGAACGCCTTTATTTTTAAACGATGATCCGCATAATACCGGTGTGGCTCTTAATTCGAGGGTGGCTTTTCGTAAAGAATTAATTATATCCTCTTCAGTAATCGAATCAGGATTTTTAATATATTTTTCAAATAATTCTTCATTTTCTTCTGCCGTGCCTTCTATTAATGATTTCCTGTATTCTGCAACCTGTTCATTAATATCATCAGGGATTGGTATTTCAAAATAATCTTTACCAAGTGAAGTGTTATCCCATTTATATGCTTTATTGGAAATAATATCAACTATTCCATCGAATTCATCCTCAGCGCCAATCGGGATTTGAATCGGGATAGGGTTAGCGCCGAGTTTATCCTTAATCTGTGAAACTACATTAATATAATCGGCTCCGGCACGGTCCATTTTATTCACATAACAAATGCGAGGAACATGATAACGGTCGGCTTGCTTCCAAACTGTTTCACTTTGTGGCTCAACTCCGCCAACAGCACAAAAGATAGCAATTGAACCATCAAGCACTCTGAGCGATCTTTCAACTTCAACGGTAAAATCAACGTGCCCCGGTGTATCAATGATATTTATCTTATAATCTTCTTTATTATAATTCCAGAAAACGGTTGTTGCTGCGGAAGTTATAGTAATTCCTCTTTCCTGTTCTTGTATCATCCAATCCATTGTAGCAGCGCCGTCATGAACTTCACCTATGCGATAATTTATGCCAGTATAGTACAATATACGCTCTGTCGTTGTGGTTTTACCCGCATCGATGTGAGCCATAATGCCAAGGTTTCTTGTATGTCGCAGTTTATCTGACATTGTATTGTTCTATACTCCTGTTATATTTTTAAAATCTGAAATGAGAAAAAGCTTTGTTTGCCTCTGCCATCCTGTGTGTATCTTCTTTTTTCTTGAAAGCCGAACCCTCCTCTTTATAAGCTGCCATTACCTCGCCTGCCAGTTTTTGAGCCATTGATTTTTCATGACGCTTACGGGCAAAACCAATCAGGTTTTTCATACCGATAGATGATTTCCTGCCCGCTCTGATTTCTGAAGGAATTTGGAATGTTGCACCGCCAATCCTTCTGCTTCGTACCTCAACAGCAGGAGTTACATTTGTTAAAGCCTTTTTCCAGACCTCAAGGGCATCCTCTCCGGTTTTTTCAGATACAATATCCATAGCATCATAAAATATCTGATAAGAAAGGTTTTTCTTCCCCTTTAGCATAATATTATTTACAAACTTCGTAACCAAAATATCGTTAAATCTTGGGTCAGGAAGTATTATTCTTTTTTTCGGTTTCGTTTTCCTCATTTTAAACTCCGATTATATCTCGTTTATCAATTATTTTTTCTTTGGCTGTTTGGTTCCATATTTCGATCTTCTCTGAGTTCTTCCTTCCACGCCGGATGTATCAAGCGCTCCCCTGATTATATGATACCTAACACCAGGCAAATCTTTTACCCTGCCACCCCTGATAAGTACTATGGAGTGTTCCTGCAAATTGTGTCCTTCACCCGGAATGTACGCATTAACCTCTTTTCCATTAGTTAATCTTACTCTAGCTACCTTTCGCATTGCCGAATTAGGCTTCTTAGGAGTTGTTGTATAAACCCTTACGCAAACTCCTCTGCGTTGAGGACATGAATCCAATGCAGGAGATTTACTTTTCTCAGTTAATTTTTTTCTACCTTTTCTTACTAACTGCTGTATTGTAGGCATATCAATATTTTTGTATCATTTTTTTTATAAACTCCCAAAATTTGGGAGTGCAAAAGTATATATTATTTATATACTTCAAACCTATTATGCTAAAATAATCAACAATTCATTGTTAATTAAAATTTTTAGCTTATATATAGAATTTGGGAAAACAATTAAGGTGATAGAGGTAAGACGCACTTACAATCTTATGTATCGGAACGATAATAAATTCTGATTGTAAATTGGAACCTTTATCCGTCTTAATTTGTCAGGTTTCCTAAATTCCTTTAAAATCAATAAATTACAAATGAACGTTCAAATTTGCGGGTGCAAAGATACAATAATAATTAAATAATCTAATTTTTTATTCACTTTTTTAGAAAAATTATTCACTATATCCCAGAAATAATTGTACAAACAGGAAATTCGGTTCAATCTTGCGGTATTTAATGAAACCGGTGAATAGAAAGATTTTACTTTTTAAGGATTTTATATGTGTTTAAATCTCCGGAAGTAAACTGGATTTGAACAACGTAAATTCCATCAGATAAATCCGTTGTTTTGATTGTATAAAAAGTTGAGTTCACCTCTGTTTCCTTAAAATTCGCAATACCCAGGGAAGAATAAACCGCAATTGATTTAATGGGTTCATTTGACCGGATATGCAAATTATCTTTAACCGGATTGGGGAAAAGGTTTACGGTATTAATCTCATAGACTGAAACATCTGTGACTAGGGTTAACGGTATGTAAAAATCCACACAATTACCTTCATCGTCAAAATCTTTCCCCTCTCCAGCCAACCAGTTGCCTCCGTTAAAAACACAATTGATTGCTTCAACATTAACACCCGGATCAATTCCGTAAAAGGCGGAGGGAAGAAATGCAATTGACCAGGTTGAATCTCCATTATATGTTAATTTTGGAGCCTGTCCATTTACACCGAGTGAATCAAAATAAATGGCATTAAGCCATACCTCTCCATTAATGGTTACTCCAGAGTGCATCATAACCGAATCTGCATTAAACAGATCACCTTCAGGACATGATAACTTTGTATCAAATGTTAAAGTGATATTATCAAATACTGTTGCATCCGGTGGATAAATTGAAATAGCCGGTGGCATTGGGGGTATAAAGGTTGTTGTATCATTTATAAAAAAACCATTTAATAAAGTAACCGTATCGTCAATAGAATTATAAATATTAACATGCCAGAAATCAGATAATGCATCACCAGGTATTGAAAGTTGCGCAGAAATCAATGTATCATTAACTGCATAAATCGAATTAATATTTATTATTTCAGAGTCATTGTTTAACCATGCGGTTGTTGTGTCCTCCTGAAAATGTGTGTTAAGACAGAATATTTGAACGTTTAGCGAAGCTCCCTGATCACCGTTGTCAGGTTCAATAGCCTGTAAATAAGGAATGACCGGAGGAGTACCCGGCAAAATAGGAATAAAAAAATCAATACAATTTACACCGCCTGATTCAAAATCCCTGCCATCTTCATTCCAGTTTGATCCATTGTTAAAAACGGCACAAATCTGAGTTACATTTGCTCCAGGGGCAAAACCATAAAATTCAAAAGGAATAAATATTATTGAATAGGTATCATCCGCATTCAATGTTAAAATCGGTGATTGTCCGTTGGCACCTGTGGCATCAAACCCGATAACATTTTGCCACTGGTTTCCATTTATGGTTATTCCGGAGTGCATCGCAACATACGGAAACCCGACAAGACTACCTGAAAGAAAACAGGCTTCTTCCGGATCGAAGGTTAGTGTAATCTCATCGTAAACTGTAGCATTTGCAGGCTCAATGCTAATTGCTGCCGGCATCTGGCATACAGCTTTATTTTCAATTAAAAGGAAAATCGAAAATACAACTATGGATAATTTAAGTATAGTTTTCATGATAAATTTTTTATTAAATTTTGTACAAAGTTATTATTTCCTTATGAATCAAAAAAAACCGTCTAAAATCACTTTGCTATTCTCGAAAAAATCTTAAAATCCCAGGCATTCAAATCAACTGAAATATTTTCTGTTAAGGATTTTTTTTCATCTGTAAAGATATCATAATAATCCCCCAAGTATTCATTTCCGATCAAAGTAATAGTTACAGGTTTATCAGTTAAGTTAGTAATGACAAAAATTTGATTGCCTTCTTTTTCCCTGATAAAGGCAAATACAGATTCATCATCCGATGTTTTAATCCTTTTCAGTTCTCCACCATATTCCCCGTTCCAAAGAGCTTTATTTTCGGATTTCAAATGGTTGAGGTTCGTATAAAACTTAACTAATGAAGAATCACAATCCCAATCGATCTCGTCCTTTTCAAAGAACTCCAATCGTTTATCCAATCCCACTTCCTGACCGCTGTAAATCAAAGGCATTCCCGGTAAAGTATAAGTCAGTACAGCAAATGCTTTCGCCCCCTCCCCCATTCTTTCGTTTACAGTTCCGTTCCAGGAGTTCTCATCGTGATTAGTGATAAAATTCATACGATAAGCATTTGCAGGGTAAAGAGCGTTTTGTTTTTCTATATAGACTTCTATATCGCTTGCATTTTTTTCTCCCTTGGCAATCTGGTTCATAATATGATGAAGTTCCCATGCATACGACATATCAAATGCTTTTTCGTGATGATCAACCTGTTCGGCTTCGGCAAGCATAAACACAGGTTTTATATTATCAAGTTGTTCCCTGGTTCTATCCCAGAAATCAGTCGGTACCATACCGGCTACATCGCACCGATAACCATCAATATCTGCTTGTTCAACCCAAAACTTTAATGCTTCTATCATATAATCAGGTAAACCCTGGCTGTCGTAATCCAAATCAGCCACATCAGTCCAGTCGTAAGGAGATACCATTTTGCCCGTTGAATCTTTAGTGTACCAGTCAGGATGCTCATATATCATTTTATTATCCCATGCAGTATGATTTGCCACCCAGTCGAGGATAACTTTAAATCCCATATCATGAGCTTTTTTGACTAAATCTTTAAAATCATCCATTGTCCCGAATTCAGGATTGACTGCCATGTAATCTTTAACAGCATAATAACTTCCCATAGTTCCTTTCCTGTTTTTCTCACCAATAGGGAAAATAGGCATTAACCAAAGAATATCTACTCCCATTTCTTTCAGACGGGGCAAATGTTTTTCAAAAGCTTTAAAAGTACCTTCTTCGGTATATTGCCTGATGTTGACCTCGTAAATATTTGCATTTTTGCTCCAATCAGGATGTTTTACAAAACTTTCAATTGTCTCAACTTCTTCAGCCTTTTGTTTGTTTTGATTATTACACGAAATTAAAAAGAGAATGCCTGTTACAGGAAGCAACATTAATAACAAATAAAATTTCCGGATGTAAAAACTGATCAATGGTTTCATGTGTTTAAATTATTGTAACGTGTTGACTATTTGCCACTCACATTTAATCACCCCCTTGTG
>JAIORT010000480.1 GCA_021107975.1 Bacteroidales bacterium
TCTTTCTACGCCATGTATATCGCTTTCATAACCGGGATATTCATTTTCGAAATCCTGGCGAAGTTTTAGATAGTTAAAAATCGGGGCAGCTTTTTCATTCAATATTTCACCTCCCATAATAATCGGGATACCCGGAGGATAGGGAACCATCATTACCGCGGGCACACGATTCATCATTTTGCTTAATTCAACATATTCAACATTTTTCTTAACAACCTCGTGATATGCTTCGGATGGTTTCATTGCCTGGTCGGGGATAACCTGGAATGCCTGTTGCATCATATCCAGGATATTGTTATCCCTGAAATATTTATGTATTTCATTACAATGGTCTTTAAGCCCGACATTTTTATATTTATCCGGATATGCTTTTACCATTTCAGGGAATACTTCAGAGAGAGGAGTATTATTATCATATAATTCCTTGAATTTAAGCATTTCTGCTAATAATGTTCCCTGCTTGCCTTTTGTAGTCCCTAAAGAATTGAGTAACAAGAAAGAATAATAATCGGTTTTTTCACAAACAATTCCTTTGTTAATAAGATAGTTTGAAACAATAGATGCTGGTATTCCTTCATCAGCCATATTTCCGTTATCATCAATTCCGGGAGTGGTTAAAGTAAGTTTAATGGGATCAAGCATAATATAATCGTCTTCCATTTCTTCAAAGCCATGCCAGTCATTCTTTTTACTCATAACCCAAACATCCTGGTTATTGGCAAGATATTCTGTTTCTACTTCCTCAAAGTTCTTAAATTCACCGTTTACTTCCACTTTCTTTGGCTGCCACATTCCAAAGAACCATTCATTTTTATTTTTTCTCAGGAATTCTTTAGCAATACTAACAACTTTTTTTCTTAATTGAATAGCTTCAACAATAATATCATGCATCATTATTTCTCCGTTATCATCCATCATTTTTGTTGCTACATCGAGTGATGCAATCAGGTTATACTGCGGAGATGTTGAACCATGCATCATATACGATTCATTAAATTCGTCAGGAACTATCTTTACCTTTCCGCCTTGTTTTATATGAAGCATTGACGCCTGTGAAAATGCAGTAAGCAACTTATGTGTTGATTGAGAACAAAAAATCGGGGGATGATTTTCGTCAAACAAGTCATCAGCCATACCGAAATGATTTTTATACATCGGATGAAATTTTGCATAAGCATACCATGCTTCATCGAAATGAAGATTTTCAACTGATTTTTCCAGTTGCTTTTTAATATTTATAACATTATAACAAACTCCGTCGTAAGTGGAATTTGTAAGTGTTGACATTTTAACTTTATTGTTTTTAAGGCTTTCGGGAATAAGTTTATTATTTTTTATTTTTCCCCGGATAAATTCAGGAGTAAACTCCGAAAGCTTTATAGGTCCGATAATACCGCGCTTGTTTCTGCGAGGGATCATATAAACAGGATATGCATCGGTGATAACCATTGCATAGTTCATTGATTTATGGCAATTACGGTCAACAAATGCAATATTATCTTTTAATACCTGGCTTCTCCATATCACCTGGTTTACATTTGAGGTACCATTTAAAATATAATATGTAAAATCGGCGCCGAATACTCTTGCCGAATTTTTTTCCGCTTCACCGGTAACGCCGCTATGGTCTAATAATGATCCTAACTCCGGTACTGATACTGAAAGATCGGCTCTGAACATATTTTCCCCGAAAAATTTATGTATAGCAACTCCGGCAGGGCTGCGCAGAAATCCTTCTCCGCCCATGTGCCCGGGTGTATGCCATGCATATTTGTATTCCTCAGCATATTTTACCATTGCGGCAAAAAATTCCGGGTAAATACTTTTAACATACTCAATAAGGTGTGTTTCGATGCGACCCGACAAAAACTCTATTGTATCAGCGGTTTTCCATAAATAGCCGTTTATATTTTTCAGAACTTCAAGAGGTATTCCTTCTATTTCCAGCCTGTCGGTAAGCAACAGTATTGGTATATTCCTGTTTCTTTTTCTTATCTTGTCAATAAAATAAACAGGAGACATTTCTTCCGAAGTATCTTCTTCGGGTAAATCCCAGTCAACTACCACAGTTCCAATATCGGCTCTCGATATAAAAATTTCAAGGGCATCCTCATACGAAAAGGAAGGAATTACACTACATTCCTGAACTTCTTCAAGTTCTTCTAAAAGCTCGTTCAATCTGTATCCTTCATCATTTTCGTCGTTAAACTGACCGGATACAATAAGTACAGGCCATGATCTTTTTGTTGTTTTCATTTTTTAAGATTTAGTTATACGTTATTAGTTAAATGTTATATGTTCATAAGTAATAGTTCCATCAGGTTGTTTTTCCTGGTACATTCCCTGTATTTCGTTATCGATGATTAAAAATTTGAAAAGTTTTCGATATTCCATGATTTTTAAATCTTGGTTTTACTCTTGTTTTATTGTTAATGCGTAAATGCTTAAATCATTCTATCATTTTATCATTTTAGCATTCAATCATTTCAGCATTCTATCATTTTATTTACTGCAAGCCTGTCAACCTGTTTAGTTTTGATAAAGAAATCAGATAATTAAGCTTTGAACCAAGAAGGTCAGCTTCGGCTTTTGCATAATCAGCTTTTGCCATCAACAATCTCGATGGCAATGCTTCACCTTCCTCAACAGAGTTTTCAACAAGTATCAATTCTTCTGTTCTGACTTCAAGTGCTTTTTTTGCTGTTTGAATAAGTTTATAAGCATAAGTTAAATCCAAAAATGCTTTATGCACTTCCACTTTTACAGTTTTACTTTTATACTCAAAATCCTTTAAAGCCTCATTATATAAAGCATTTCGTTGTTTTATGAGCGCAGATCTTTCACCGGAGGCAATTAGTGTCCATTTTAAATTCAATCCGGTCATAAAATAATTATCAGGAGTGAGAGGGATACCATGCTGATAATTATACTTTGCAAAATATGACAGTTCGGGTATGTACGCTTTTTTTGCAGCAGTTATTCCAAGTTTCGCTTTACCCACTGTAGCGTTCGAAATGTTTAATTCATAATTGTTTTGAGAGGCTAAAATATAATAATCTGCGATATTTTTTTTGAAATCAAACAAATCAATAGAATCTAAAATAAGAACCGCTTTTACATTAAAATCAATGCCAACCAATTGTTTAAATGACAATACATAAGATTCTTTTTTGTTCTGCGCTTCAAGGAGTTCCTGCTCCTTTTCGTATATTTCTGCCTCCAAAGCCGTAACGTCAATTTTCAGTGCCTCGCCCGATTCAAAGGCATTTTTTACATCATTGTAATTGGCAATATTATATTCAAGCTGATATAAGGCAACCTCTTCATATTTTTCTTCAATCAGTATCCCATAAAACAGTTCTTTAATGCCCAAGCTTATTTCCGATATAACATTGTCAAGTTGTAACTTGCTTATGTTTAAATCAATGTCAGTAATTTTTCTTCCTGTATTAACGGTTGTTAATTGACTTAACGGTTGATAAAGAGCCACATTTGCTATGCAAAAAAGCTCCTCTCCTTTAACCATTGTTATTTTTTTTGGAGGAAGAGGGAAATTATCTTCGAGATATTTTGCAAAATCTTTATCATCCAATAATTCTTCATAGATAAAACTAAACTGACCTTTTTTTGCAGTAACATTCGGATTGCTGTTATATCCAAAATTCCCCTCTGCGATTACTCTTGGGTAATAATTGCTCTTCATTTCTCTTAATTTCCCATCAGCATTGTCAATTTTGTATTGAAATATCTTTATCAACTGATTTTGCTCAACAGCCATTTCCAAAGCCTGATTAAGACTTAAGAAAACCGTATCCTGTGCGGAAGAAATTTTAAAAGCAAGGATTAAAAAAACGATTATTAGATTCTTCTTTAACATTCTATATATTTTGTAACTGTAAACGGCTTAAATCACAAATTTATGTCTGTCCATAAAGTCGGTAAAAATCAAAAAAATAAATATATTATCTCTTAATCCCCCCGACCCCCTTTTAAAAGGGGGAGTTTAAGGTATTTATTTTTTTGATTTTTCATAACTTCAGTTGTGAAATCTTACTCTGTTTTTTTTATTGGTCAATTTGTTTTATCGGTTTAATTAAAAGACTATATAATACCGGGATTACCAGTAATGTAAGCACCATTGAAAATACAATACCAAAAGCAAACACACTGGCTAAAGGAGCCCACAAAGGATCCTTCATAATTATCATTGGAACAACACCAATAGCGGCAGCCATAGTGGTAAGAAAGATTGGTCTTAATCTTCTCTTAGCTGATTCATGGGCAGCTTTTTTAAATGAAAGACCTTCTTTAATTACCAATTCATCGGAATATTCAACTATTATCAGAGCATTTCTAATTACAATTCCCACCAGGGCAATCAGTCCGACAAATGCCGTGAAGCTAAAAACATTGCCTGTGATCAACAAACCGAGAAGTGATCCGAAAAGGGTTAACGGAATGGAAACCATAATAATTAATGGTCTGATCATATCTTTAAATTCATACAGAAGAATTAGAAAAATACACACTAAACTAATAATAATCGCTATAATCATTTTCCCAAATGTTTCTTTCTGGTTTTTAATAACACCGGCATCCACTATTTCATATCCTGGTAAAACAGAAAGTGAGTCAATGCCTGGCTGGATAGTATTAAGAACCTCTGAACTGAGGTAACCGGTTTTTGTTTTGCAACCAATTGTTAATGTCGGTATTCCGTTTCTGCGTGTAATTTTCCCGGTTTGCCACATCGGAGTTAATTTGGCGATTTGTCGTAAGGGTATATGCTTTTTTGTAATCGGAGATGTGATATAAGTGTTTATAATATCACTGAAATTTTTTCTTTGCTCTTCCCCTAACCGGAAAGTTATATCTATCGAATTATCTCCTTCCCATAATGTAGTTACCGTTGCCCCGTGAAATCCGATAGCCAGCAAATCGGCAATAACTTCAGTTGTAAAACCCAACTGATTTGCTATCTTTTCATCTACATTAATTTTCATTAGATAATTATCTTCAAAATCTTGTCTGATAAGCCTGCTCCCTTCAGCATTTCTAAAAACTCTTATAACCTTTTCTCCTATTGTTTTTATTTCTGTGATATTGTCTCCGAAAATCCTTACCTCAACTGGAGAAACAACAGGTACTCCCTGAACAAACTCCATTACGTCAACCTGGGCATTAGGCAGAAAACCAGTTAACAATTCCTTATAATAAACAGTTAGTTTACTTGTTTCTTTCACCGATGTAGTATTAATCAGAAACATGGCATAACTTTCTTCGGGAAAAACAGGTGAAAAACTATAATACACTCTTGGAGCGGAAGTTCCGACAAAGGTGGCAAAACTTGTAATATTAGAATCACTTTTTAAAATCTGTTCAATCTTTCGGGCATCGGCATCAGTAATATCGAGTTTTGTTCCCAGCGGTTCGAAAATCTGAATAATAAACTGACTTCGTTGTGCGCTTGGGAAGAATTCTTGTTTTTGTACTTTCATTAAAAGCACACCAAGAATTATTGCTGCTATTGCAAGGATAATTGTAGTATATCGTCTTTGCATTGCCCAGTTTACACCTTTATCAAATATATGCTGAATTATGTCTAACAACGAGAATTTTTTCTTTGTTTTTTGAGTTGTGTTCTTATTCTTTTTAAGACCTTTTTTAATAAAACAGAATGCCAGAAAAGGGGTAAGGAAGAAAGCTACCACAAGTGAGCAGCTCATAGAAATTGCAACAGTGATTGGCAAACTTATCAAAAACTGACCGGTAGGACCGGTTAGCATAAAAACCAGGGGCAGGAAAGCCATTATAATAGTTAGTGTTGAGCTAAAGAGCGGAATTGAAAATTCATTAACACTTCGCCATGCGGCTTCATATCTGCTTAAGCCTTCGTCAAGTTTCGAAATATAGTCATCAATAACAACAATTGCATTATCAACTACCATCCCTAAAACAACAATAAGTGATGCAAGTGAAACCTGCTGCATTTCAAAGCCGAAAAGATTAAGGAAAGAGAAAGTCATGCCAATAGAAACCGGAATAGAAATGGCGGCAATTAAAGCAATATTTAATGGCAATAGAAGTATAATAACCAAAATTACAGCCACTACTGCAATAAGAAACTCGGTCAAGAAATCATTAACAGCAATTTTAACCGTTTGTGGCTGATTGTTGATTATTTGCAGGTTAACATCTCTAGGTATTAATTTGCGTGATTTTTCGAGGGCAGCGTCAATTTTTTTGCCGAAATCAACAATATTATGACCAGGCTGCATCTGCAGGGAAATAAGTATTGTTTTATTGTTTTTACCATTTGTCCGTATATATTGGGTTGCCTCAGTCAGCTTTCTTTCTACTTTGGCTACATCCTTAATTCTAACAACTGAGCCATCAGGAGAAATGCCGATAATTTGTTCTTTTACATGGTCAATATTTGTAAACAAACCGGTTGTATGCAAAGTTATCTTTGAATAATCGGTTTCAATATAACCTGAGTATTTAATCGTATTTTGGGTCTCCAGGACTTTTATCACATCTTCGATAAAAAAACCGTATTGAACAAGTTTTTCCGAACTTGTTGTTACTGATATTTCTTCGGGTCGGAACCCAATTTTGTTAATTTTAGAAACAGAAGGTATTTTTCGTAAATTGTTTTCAATGGTCTCGACATAAGTTTTTAACTCGTTATAAGTATGATTGTCGGTTTCAACGGCAATTATTAAAGCCACAACATCACCAAAATCAGAGTCAACAATGGGACCAAGCACACCTTTTGGCAGATCGGTTTGTGATAATAAAAATAATCCCTGCCCTAATCTTTCCCAGAATAAATCCGGACTGTCCACCCAATCCTCAATTGTAACGGTTACTACAACTAATCCATCTTTTGTAGTTGAATATGTTTCGTCTTTTTTTACTTCGGAATAAGTGAAAAGTTTATTTTCAACACTTTTGGTAACCTGTTCCTCTACCTGTTGTGCTGTTGCTCCCGGATAAATTGCAATTACCAGTGCCTGCCTGATAGTAATTTCAGGAGATGCCCGGCGTGGCATTGTTACTAAAGAATAAATACCACCTATAAAAATCAGAAGAATTGTAAAAACCGATACCTTGTGGTATTTTAATGCTGCTTTAAAAACGTTCATGAATCTGTTTTGTGTTTACACGAAAATTCCAAATATCAAAAAACAAAATACAAATAAATTCCAATTATAGAAACTTCAAATTCCAAACCTGCCTTCGTACTTAGGTGCTGATGCTATTGAAGTAGCAGTTTGTGATTTTGTTCCGAAGTTTCGGGATTGTTATTTGTGATTTATTTGCTATCCCTACGGACTTGCTTCGCATCGTTTAATTATTGTCATTTAATTATTATTTTTGCATTATTGTAAAGTTTCTCATTCCCCTCCACAACAATTATATCACCTTCTTTTAATCCGTCAATAACTTCTACTCCGTTACCATGAGCTTTATATGTTTGAATATTTTTTTTTGTAACTGTGTTTTTCTCCTGATTTAAAAGATAAATATACGTTTGTCCGTTGGCTTCCATTTCAACTGCTTCTGCAGGTATTTTAATAATATTCCCGGTTCTTCCGGTAGGTACATGTAAAAATGCTATCATTCCCGGTTTTAGGATAAGATCAGGATTCTGAATACTTGCTTTTACAGGAAAAGATCTTGCATAAGGATCAGCCACCGGACCTATCCTGCTGATTTTTGCATTAAACAATGAATCATTCAGAGCGGGAACATTGACAAAGACATTTTTGTTTAATGAAATCAGGTTAATTTCATTTTCCGGAATAGCAGCTTCTGCATAAACCACTTTGGTATAAACAATTCCAAACAGAGGCATACCCTGCGGAACTACTTCTCCGGGTTCAACTCCCTTAACTGCTATTAATCCATCGTGAGGAGAATACAAATGGGTATCTTCAAGTTGCTTTTTCTTATATTGGTAATCAGCCTTTGCCTCCTTGTACAGAGCAGATATTTTGTCATAGTCGCTTTGAGTAAGGCTGCCTTTGTTATAAAGATTTGTAAGTCGTATAAATTCTTTTTCGGCATCTAAAAATTGTGCTTCCGAAGCCTGAAATGCAAATTCATAGTCAACAGGATCAATTGTTGCAATCGGGTCTCCTTTGTAAATATATTGACCCTCTTTTATGTAAACGTCTTTTATCTTTCCGGCTACCATAAAACCGAATTTAATTGTTTTTAACGGTAAAATGTTTCCGCTGAATTGCAATATTTCAGGTATGGTTTCTTGTTTAATATCAAAGACTTTAACATGAATTGCTTCCGGTTTTTCTCCTGCCTTTTTTTTATTTGAACAGGACGAAAATATTAAACCGGCAAGAAATATTAAAACGAGCAGGTATTTATAATTCATTAGCTTAATATTTTGTGTTGAGGATTAAGATTTATAAATAACAGATGTTATAGGAACAATTATATTCATTTCCTTTCAAATAACGCAACAAATCTAAAACAATATAATAGAATAAAAATCAGGGAAAATACCCAATTTTAATGCGGGAATATACGCAATTTTAATGCGGGAATATACGTAGATTTTCTATGGAATGTTACGTATTTTTTAAATAAAACCTTTTGGCAGAGGCTGTTTGGGAAGACCTGCAAAACTTAACCGCAATTATCGTAGGTTTCCGGCTTAAATTGCAAACTTAAATCTGCAGGGTTATGAGTATAAGTTACGAAAATTAACCAGAGTCCCCCATCAGTTCTTATTAGTGGGGCAGGCTACTTGATTACCTACCGTATTTATTCAGTCGGTTTATTTTCAGTCTGTGAAGGGGCAGCTTGTGTTGGGGCTGTTACATTCACTACAACAGTTTGGTTTTGGTTTGGTCCAATAAATCCGTGCATTAAATTGTATTTATCAACCATTCCGCCCAGAATAAAGAGGTCAATCAACCATCCTATCCCAAATAATTGTCCGGTTAACAAATACAGAATTCCACTTCCAATTTTTCCAAGATAAAATCTATGGGCGGAAAATACTCCAAGAAAAAACCATAATAAATAAGCTACTCCTTTTGATTTCATAAAACTTAAATTTTTATTTGCTTATAAGATTCAAATTCAGCTATTATTTTTATGAAGTTTGCGAATCTTTGTCTAT
>JAIORT010000816.1 GCA_021107975.1 Bacteroidales bacterium
TTTTTTTCTTATGATGTTCTTCCTGGTCCCTTATATAATTTCTGACTGCATTCACCTGTGATTCACTGACCGATACGGCAAAATATTCATCCTGCCATTGAAATTTTGATTTTATTAATTTTTGGCGATTGATCCAGAATGATGGCTCTCCTTTTATCAACTGCATCACTTTGCTGATAGTTTGATCATTTTTAAGTCGGAAAAGACAGTGAACATGTTCTGAATGTCCGTTGACAATATCCATAAATATATCTTTTTTGAGAGCATTTTGATGAATGTGCTCAAATACAGTCTGGCGTATTGTTTTATTGAGCATTGGTTCCCTTTTCTTTGTGGCCCAAACTGCATGTATCCATATTTTTACAAAAGGCATAGTTTATGTTTTTAATGGCTAAAGCCAAATGTACGATATTTATTTAATCACCGGACTAAAGTCCGGAGCAAAAATTATTATTAATGGCTGAAGCCAAATGTACAAAATTCAATTAATCACGGTCTAAATGCCGGAGCAAAAATTGTTTGTAACACTGAACCTTGAACAATTAGCATTATTTAATATTTTGCTCCGTGCTTTAGCACGGTGAACAAAATTTATAATCAGTATTGTGGCTTTAGCCATTAATTGTCTTCACCTGGCTAATATTCTTAATGGCTAAAGCCGAATATCCGGATTTATATTATCCCCGCCCTAAAGGGCAGGGTAAAAAATCCTGATCTTGCAATTTCCACTACAGTGTGTGTCATTTAATATTTTGCTCCGTGCTTTAGCACGGTGAATCAGTTTATTAAAAATATGGCTTTAGCCTTTAATTTTCTTCAACAATCTTTATCTCCTCATCACTCAACCTCCCGTTGTACAAACGGGACAGGCGCCAAGCTCATAAACCAATTCATCTATCTTTTTCTCTGCATGGAGCAAAAATTATTATTAATGGTTAGAGCCAAATGTATGAAATTTATTTAATTACCGGACTAAAGGCCGGAGCAAAATTATTTGTAACACTGAACCTTGAACAATTAGCATTATTTAATATTTTGCTCCGTGCTTTAGCACGGTGAACAAAATTTATAATCAGTATTGTGGCTTTAGCCATTAATTGTCTTCACCTGGCTAATATTCTTAATGGCTAAAGCCGAATATCCGGATTTATATTATCCCCGCCCTAAAGGGCAGGGTAAAAAATCCTGATCTTGCAATTTCCACTACAGTGTGTGTCATTTAATATTTTGCTCTGTGCTATAGTACGGTGAATCAGTTTATTAAAAAATATGGCTTTAGCTTTTAATTTTCTTCAATAATCTTTATCTCCTCCTCACTCAACCCATAAAGCTCATAAACCAACTCATCTATCTTTTTCTCTGCATGGTTTATGGTACGCTGAATTTGCTGGCATTGGGTTTCGAGTTTGGTGGTTTGTAGCTCTTTATATAGTACGCAAAGGTTTGACGCAAGTTTGGCAATTTGGTCGTGAGTTTCTTTCTCCTTTTTATCTTTCTGATTATAAACAAATATCGGGTAATGGTTTAAGAATTGGGTTTTATACTCGAAGAAACCACCTGCCTTTGGAACAGAAATTAATTTATGGTAGAATTCCAATAAATTTGAGTTTAGTAAACCAAGTATATAGTAATATTCATTATTCCAATTATCTGATAGAACTATGTTAAAGGTTTTAGTATTACCAAGTAAACCGTTCTCGTCTAAAAAGAATCTATTTTCAGGAGCTATTTCAGCACATATGATCTTACGCTTGAGAAATTTGGAATAAACTCGTTCACACCAAAGCTCATACCACAACTTGCCAGAATTTTCGAAATAGCCCCTTCCCTTTAATTCCTCTCTTTTTTCGCATAGATATTTGTAAGTGTTGGGGTGTATCTTTTTGAAAGTTGCTTCTGGTATGGGTTTGGTGTTAGTGTCGTATGGATAAATAATTGATGTTCCAGACCAATTGGCGTAATATTTCAGTATGTCCCGGCCCCTATAGATTGGTCGAACTACACTCTCCTCAAGCTTATATGTCTTGATGGTTTCAGCATTAACAAAGAACACCGAATCTTTTCCGCTTTGAATGCCAACAAATATATATTTCGTGATTTCTTGCAATTTTTGGGTACGGGAATTATTTTCAATGTTTTCCTTAATGGTCTTTATTTCTGTTCGGGATAAATCCCATTCATCAGCTCCGAAACGAGACGATGGAACTTTGTACTTATCGCTAATATCATCTGATTTCGAATTATTAAGTGAATGGTTAATATCAGAATGTTTGAGCCTTTTGGAATATTTGACCCTAACAATGCTGGTGTTTTTGATTTTCTTGTTTTTGGTGAATATAAAAACAAATGGGTAAATGGTTACTTGGTCGAAAACCTGAAAATCACCGAACCAAACTAACTTTTCAAGTGCGCAATTGGCTGTAATGTATTTACGAACTTCCTTTCCAAAATCACGTTTGGTGAACATAGAGGGTACAATATAGGAAAACAAACCCTTTTGATTAATTAGATGTATCCCTTTTTCAATGAACGGAATAAACAAATCGTATTTGCCTCTTGCCGTTTCATACTTCGGTTCAATCAAATCCTTAATTTCTTTTTCAAGTTTTTTGAATTCTACATACGGCGGATTCCCAATAACCACATCAAACCCACCCTGCTCAAATACTTCCGGAAACCCCTCTTCCCAGTCAAACGCATTTATCTTCTTTATTTGTTCCGGGAATATTTCAAGCTGGTTATCATAAAAATCAGGACCAATAAGCGAGTTGCCGCATTTTATATTCTGATTAAGATTTGGCAATACCCGTTCATGGAATAACGATAATTGCTGGTTGATGGATGCTAAAGTTTCGCCTTCCAACGCTTTGAGCAACAGGTTCAGTTTGGTTACTTCTACGGCTTGCGTGTCTATGTCAACGCCAAAAATGTTATTGAGCAGAATTCGCTTTTTCTCGGCAGTGGTCAGGTTGCCGTCTGGAGTTAGTGGGTTATCTTTCTTTTTTATGGGTGGGTTACTGGTATAGTATTTCAAATGCCAGTCAAGCAGATACTGATATGCTCCAATAAGGAAGGAACCGGAACCGCAGGCAGGGTCACATATTTTAATCTTTTCAACCTGCTTGGGTGTTTTGCCCTGGATGAGTTTTCCTACGGTGTTTTCTACAATATAGTCCACCACATATTTTGGTGTATAGTAAACGCCACCGGCTTTTCGCACTTCCGGCTTCTCCTCAATTTTGGCATAATGTGCAGGAGTAAGGCGTATGGTTTTACCGAGAAATCGTTCATACACACTGCCAAGAATATCGGCAGGCATTACCGAAAACTCGTATTCGCAATTCGGATAATAAAGTTCCTTAATGATGGTTTTAAGAACTTTGTTGTCTATGGTAAGTCCTGGTGTGACTTTATCTTCTTTGAAGTCAAACAAGCCCGAATTATACTTTTCATCTGCAATGCGGTACAGTCCGAACAGGTTTTGATAAACATCTCCCTTTTCGGCTGCCTTTTTGAGGTTTCCAAATTGCTCAACTCCCCTGTCCTCACACATGCGCAGGAAAATGATGCGGTCAATAATTTTCTGAACGGCATAATTGAGTTCGTCCACATTGAGCGATTTATTTCTCAACGCAATACTTGTGGCAAGATAGGTACGCCATTGCTCAATAGATTTCAGGAACTCATCATCAACGGTTGCCGTTCCTTTTTTTCTTGTGTCGCTTTGCACATATTTGTCGAAACGCCCTTTGGGCAGGTTCTCCTTTGCAAAAACGTCCCAGAGAAAGTCAAATTCTTCTAAGTACTGGTCGTAAGTGAGATATTTGATCCGGGATACTGAGGCTTTGTCGGTTGGTTTTGGTTTTTTGGTACAGTCGTAAATTGAAAATTCTTCAAAATCGGTTACAATTGAAATAGGCACTTTTGCGCTCCACCCATAACGTCTCACCTGGTAGGCAGGGGCAATGTCGCCTTTGATGTTAATTGCCGGTTTCTTTGCATCCACAAAAAATTTGCGTTGTCCGTAAAGCGTAAAACCGTAGTCAGGTGCTTTTGTAGTTCTGCCAACTTTTATCCTGTCCTCGTGAATGACTTCCCTGTATGCTTCGGCAAACCCCTGTTCGTTGTCCATGTCCCAACCGAGTGCTTTGAAAAAGGGGTTGATGTAATCCACCCGTGTCTGATGCTCGTTATAGCTGCCATGTTTGTATTCTTCAACATGTTCGCTGAACCGCTCAATTAGCTGTGCTATTTTTTTATATGCTTCTTCTTTGGTTATAATCACTTTTTGATTTTCAGTTGATGATTTCTTTTCTGATTATATACATACAAATATAAAAATATTTTTTCAAAATGAATATTTTTCAAAATTTTATTAAATCCCTCTGGCTCTTTATTTCCGACAGGTTCATATTGCTAACGTTCGTATATTTCGGATTAGCCGGGCGCTTTTCCGGCACATAAATCCGAAAGAGCGGCGGAATTCGATGGTGAAAACACCAACAAGGGATAAGGTTTTTATTTATAAAATCTACTCTGGAACCTGACATTCTTCTCCGCTATTTAGTAACCATTTGTTATTCTTATCCTGATTATTCACTTGTGTATTCATATTCATATCAGCGGTTTTGTATCCGCTAACTCCAGCCTGATTTGTCCAAATAGTTTTATCGCCTGTATTCACATCTCCATCCGCATTGGCATCACCGGCTATCATTCCGTAAACGCCGCTACCCAAATCTTTTTGAGCATCGGTTCCATAAGCCTGTCCTCCCGATGTCGTAAAATCGCAGGTGTAAACACCACCTGTTTCTGTTAATGCATTTGCTGACATAACACCGAGATGGTTTCTGTGCCAGATTACCACAAATAATGATTGAATGATAGAATGATAAAATGATAAAATGGATGAACCGTCCAAACCAACAACAGACCCATCATTTAACAGAAAGGCAGCCTGTTTTGCTATCATGGTTCCCGGTGTTGCTGATGTTGCATCCTCTGCATCTCTCAGTTCAATTAAAACCCAGTCAACAATATTTGCATTGGGTATGCTTTCGATATTGACAGAGCCGGGATAATTCCAGGGAGCCGTATTATAAGGCTGATCCAATGGTAAAAGTCCGCCTGAATTCAAACCGGTATTCATATCGGTTCCGTTATAAGGACCTTCTGACAATACTTTGATATCAAGATTTTTTGTTACCATGAATGGAGGAAATTTAATGAGATCGATCCATCCGCAATCACTACCGTTACTAAACGAAGCGTCTTTTGTATAAGCCCATTTAAAGGTATATTCTCCGGCAGTAACGGGATAAGAGACCTTTGCCCAGCCTTCCTCACCTGACCATTTATCCTGCTGTACTCCGTTGATGTAAAACCTCAGATAGTCCCAACCGGCTTCTGAAGAAACTTTCCTGAAAAATGAAATACTATCATCGTTTATTACATTAAAAGTTATTTGAAGTTCGGAAGTTTGATTATGGTTTATGCTGCCGGATTGTGCACAATAAACACCTTCATAAGGATTTACGGATGTGATGATCCAGGGGGCATTGCCACCGGATTGCCAGCTTAAAGCAGAAAAATCGCCTGTTTCAAAATCTTCATATACCAAACCGACAGATTTGTAAAAAGAGTTTTGTGCGGTGTATTCGCCAGATGTAAGTTCATAGCTGAGGTCAATACATGTTCCAACCGGTGTGGATGCGTTAACTGATACTGAAAATATAGCTTGTTTTGTTTCTCCTTGTGCAAGTGTTCCCAAATTATAGGTTCTGTTAGAAATTGTTAAAAAATTGCTTAATGAACTCAATGTCCCTAAAGTGTTTTCGCAAGCGCAGTGACCGAGGTTGGAGGATTGGATAATGATGTCAGCCGTTTCACCCGGATCGAGGATGCCGTCACCGTTTCCGTCTTGCAAATCATCAATTGTCAGGTTGCCGATGGTAAGTTCCGGTGCATTTACAAGAATGTTGAAGCTGGAAATCCATGTGTCGGTGCTTACCATTTCCAGTTCGAAATAAACTAAGTTCTGGTCGGGAACATTGAGTGCAACATCAAAAGAAAAGGCATTTGCAACGCTTAAGGTTGAGCTTCCGGGGATATTACCATAATTCTCAAAATTATCGGTTATTGTGATGTAACTATCGGAAGTAGAAAGTGTAACCTGAACATTATTCGCCTGTTGTGTTCCTACATTTTCGATATCAACTGTTAAATCTATAACTTCACCGAAATCAGCTTCACTATTTCCGTTACCTTGTGAATCATTAATCTGATGGGATGAATAGATCAGGTAAGAGCCGGAATTCGGAATAACAGTTATTGGGAATGATGTTGGCAAACAATTGTAACCTGAGATGACCAATTCAGCATTACCGGTTTCGGAAAATACAGGGTCGAAATTAATTTGTGCAGTACCGGAGGCATTAGTAAAGCCAACCCCATGAAGCACATTGTCTTTTATAATGGCGCATGTAAAATTCTCCATTGGTGAGCCGCCGCTTGTTACGGTAACAGAAGTTGACGGAAGGGCAATAATAATTGTATCCTGGTAATTTACCTGTATGGAAACCGGTTCGTCCGTCCAAACGCTTAGGACGGGGTCTCCCAAAATGTTAATATCATAGAAGTTCCAGCGTAAGGCTCCTTCTTCCCATTGTCCCGGAGCCGTAACCCACGGAGCCGTCTGTATCTTACATTCGACAAATGCAGCGCCTATATGGTTCAGTTTTTCATGGTAAAGGGCATCAACCATTTCGCGGTGGAGGTGGGCAGCAGGTCCTTCTGTCTGCCCTTCGTTGAACCAACCATACCTGGAATTGCCAATCACAGCAACTGCAAAATTTTGAATACTAACCATCTTTTCAAGGATGCAATCACTGTATGTGAAATCTCCGCAGTTACAACCGTGAGTTTGCAATAATGTGTAATTATGAGTAATGCCGTTTGCCCCTGAAAAGTTGGAATTTGTTATATCGGAGTTGTATAAATGAGCCACATAAGTTGAACTGGCATGACCAGCATGGTGAACAAATTGTTTCCCCTGGTTGATTTTTGCTGTCAGATCACTTCCATTCCATGATTGGGAGCGTGCATAAAGTGTATCGATATTATGGTCATCGGGAATTCCGATGGTTGTATAACCGTTATCATCGTGGTATCCAATCAGTAATTCTAAGTAATCAGCGCCCCACGTTTCCGGGCTGTAATAAAGGTGCTCCCCTGCAAGCAGAGGATCACGGAGTTCGCCGAGAACGGGATTGTTTTGGTATGAAACGGATTTATTTATCATATTGGTCAGTTCGGAAGCATCGCTGAAAGAGAATCGTGCAACTGCAATATCAGGTAGCAGGTCATCTTCACCGGGTTCTCCCCAGCGGCTGTCTCCATTATCATTCCAGTTTCCATCTAATGCTGAGTAATACAGGTCGGCAGGTATATTACTGCTCTCGTATCCTGAACCTGACTGAACATAGCAATAAAACCCGCGGTAAGGGATATGCTCCACATCACCGCCTAATAGGATGTATTCCACACTGTGATTTTGATATTCCTGTATAATATAATTGCGAATTTTATCTTGTTCATCCTGTCCAGTACTGTTTGATGAAATGTATTCAGTTGTAACAACCTGTGTCTTAATGCCTCTTTCAAAATAAATATCAATCAGGTCCTGGAAGTTGTTTTCGAATTGAGCAGGAGTGATAATGAGTAATTGGTAATTATCGGATTTTAAATTTTTTATTGGGTATTGAGATATTAATGACGGATTCTGGATAAATTTTCTTATCCTTTTGTTTGTAACATCTAACGCAGATATGTTTTGTAAAGCATTTGACGAAACAGGACTTGGAGCAGTTGTAATTTTAATTTTTACTTTCTTATAATACGATACTGTTCCTGTTACCGGATTATACTTTACCGGTGTAAAAGAAGATAAACCTATCGCATATCCGTTCATATACTCTGTTACCAATTCACCGGTGTTTTTTTCGGGATAAGAGGCATTTGTATTGTAAACTTCTTCATTGATTAAGAAATTACGCTGACTGTTATCCGACAGAGGTCTTGATGGCTGCTGCGGATAAATTTTAAAGTATCCCGGTAGTTGAATTTCTTCATCTCCAATAAACTCAACAGACTTTGCAATTTCTCCAGGTGGCAGGATTAATTTGATTGCCTGATAGGGTAGGAGTGGTTCACCTGTTATTCCTGTAAGTAAGGTGTTTTCAAAACTGATAAGGTGATACTCTCCCGATTGAGTGATCTTATAATTTTCAAAGTAATAAGTTTTTTCAATAATACCTGCATTGAGGGCATAGATTGAAAAGAATAATGCGATAAATAGTAAAAAATTTTTCATTTTAGTTTTCATTTATGGTTTTTAAATTTATTTAATCCGTAGAATCTATCATCTGTCCAATTTTTAGGATTGTTTTTAATATAATTTTTTATTCGCCAATATTCATCATCGTTGCGAATAATATGGTCGTGGTAATTAGGTTGCCATAATCTGTTTTTTCGGTTATATTTTTCAAATATATGTTGAGACGCACTATGCGTCTCAACATTTTCGCCGTGCATTTTTACGTATTCATCAATCAAATTGTTTATTTTGGTTGTAACCGCCGATTTATATCCGGCAATAAACGATGATAATGATTTTGGTTTGCGATAAAATTTGGATTGTTTCGTTGATTGTTCCGTTGATTGTAGAGACGCACGGCCGTGCGTCTCTACGTGTCGTTCGTCTCGACCGTGTCGTTTGTCATTTTCACGCCGTATATCCAATTTGTTTGCATTTTTTAATATAACAATGGCGTGCAAATGATTAGGCATTATCATAAATTCGTCCAAAATTAATTCCTGTCGTATTTCAAATGATTTATACCATTCGTTTTTTACAATTTTTCCATAATCGGATAAAATCATTTTATGGTTTTCAATTTTTCCGAATAAATATTTCCTGTTTTTGGTTACCATAGTAATAAAATAAATACCGTTACCCGAATAATCCCATCCGGGCATTCTGTTTGATTCAATCCGATATTTATTTTTA
>JAIORT010000496.1 GCA_021107975.1 Bacteroidales bacterium
ACTTTTTTACCACATCTGGTCTGTTTATCCTATTGCCGGTGCAAGTTGTGTTTTATATTTTTCAGAAGCCGAAGCTTTTTTTAGATTGGCAAAATAAACGGCAAACGGACGGTATGCTAAGTGTGACCATTTAGAAAACGGCACTTCGATCATGATCATCGGTACAAGCACAGCCATGTGAATTACATAAGTGTAATATGTGGCAGTTACCATTCCGTTAATTCTGAAAATATGAACCAGGATACCTGTAATTGTTGTTAACCCGAGCATGATAATAAATAACCAGTCGGTCGGATGCGAAAACTTAGTTTTTAATTCTTTTTTCCTGATCCTGCTGATAGTTACATAAGTTAGAAAAAACAGAATTCCAAAAGTTGCATAATAACCCAGCAATCGTTGCCAGTGCCACCATTCCTTTATTTCTTCTGTCTGAAAGTCAGGAAGAAAGACCACAACCACAGCAAACATTATACTGTAGCCGGTCATTACAAGAAGGTGTCCAACCCAGTAAAATCTATTATCACACTTTGAAAATTTAGCCTGTGTAACAAAATTGTAAATAAGCCTCCATGCTTCTGTGAAATAGGCATAAAACGGAATGGTTACCGATTTATCCGATACAATTACCTTATAAAACATATTAAGAATGTTTGAAATAAGGAGAGAAGCAACAATGATTGCCATAGTCCAGTCGCCCAATTCAATGATCCGGATAAATTGTTCAGGAGAAACACCATCCACAAGGCTGTTAATCATAACACCCCCTGAAGCGTTCACCATTTGTGCAGCGTTTGGGCTTAGTGGAAGAAATATATAAAACAGAACAATAACAAGCAGGGCTAAAAATAAAATAAAACCAAACTCCCAGAATTTTGAAGTATAGAATTTTTTTGAAAGCCCTGTCCAGTCATAAATCGAGGTTAAATATCTTCGGAGGGTCATCATCAGTTCCCCCGGATTGGCGTCTCTCGGGCAGGTTTCAGAACATTCGCCGCAGTAATAACACAGCCATGGGTCAACATGCTTTGCCAGGTTATCCTTTAATCCCATTTGCATCGCCCTGATCCCTTTTCTGGGGAAAAGAAATCCTTGCTCGGTTAACGGACATATAGCCGTGCAATTACCGCAATGGAAACATTCGTTCCATTCGCTCAGTCCAAATTTTTGCAGTTCTCTTTTTAAATCAGGATTAACTCTTAAGCTCATGATTTGTCCTCCATAACTGTATAAAGTTTTTTAGCTTTGGATTCAATGTTTTCGAATGAAATATCTTTAATGCTGCCTTTAATTTTACCTTTGATAATGCTTTGTAAAACCCTGGCGGCAGCAGCAGAAGCCTGTACTACCGTGTCGGGAATGTCTTTTGGTCCCTGGCAGGCGCCGGCAATTGTTATGCCTCCTGTGTTGGTGTTCACAGTATCGCTGATATAATTAATTTCGGTAAACCAGCCTTCATCGCCTTGCGGAATGTCCAGCATACGGCTCAAATTTTCCGCATCTTCCCTGGGTTCAATGCCAACAGCAAGGACAATCATATCAAAGGTTTTTTCTATCAACCTGTCGTTTTCAATATCTTCAGTGCGAAGCAATAACTGCCCGTTTTTCTTATCAATTTTGGCAGTTCTGCCTCTTATCACATGAATCCCTTCATTCTTTATTCTTTCATAAAACTCATCATAACCCTTTCCGAATGCCCGCATATCAATATAATACTCGCAGACTTCAGCGTCAGGTAACTTTTCTTTTACAAGGTGCGCAAGTTTTAATGAATACATGCAACAAACCTTTGAGCAGTATTTATTATAGTTCTCATCCCTGCTGCCAACGCAATGAATGAGTGCAACGCTTTTCGGACTTCCGCTATCTACGGTGAATATTTTATTCCCTTTTTTATCCTCTGTTCTGAAAGTAATTTTCCCTTCGGTAGGTCCTGCAGCATTCACTAAGCGCTCAAGTTCAAGGGAGGTGATAACATTGGAATATTTACCGTAACCAAATTGTTCAGTACGAGTTGCGTCAAAAGTCTTAAACCCGGTGGCAACTATAATATTTCCAACTATAATTTCGACTTCTTCATCCTTTGCATCAAGATTTATACAATTGTTTACAGGACAGATTTTAACACAAACTCCACATTTCTGTCCATCCGACTGAACATAGATACAACTTTCTTCATCTATCAGGTATTTATTTGGTACAGCCTGAGGGAAAGGAATATAAATGGCTTTACGTAAAGTTGTGCCCACATCAAATTCGCTTGAAACCTTACCGGGACATTTTTCAGAGCATGAACCGCATCCAATGCAAGAGGAAATATCAACATACCGGGCTTTTTTAAGAATGTTGACTTTATAATTTCCGGGTTCACCGCTTACGTTTTTAACTTCGGAATAAGTAATAAGCTCAATGTTTGGATGTTGTCCCACTTCAACCATTTTAGGGGTTAAAATACAAGCCGCACAGTCGAGTGTAGGAAAGGTTTTATCAAACATTGCCATGTGTCCTCCAATAGTTCCGGTCTTTTCAACTAAATATACTTTATGACCGGAGTCTGCTATTTCGAGCGATGCCTGTATGCCGGCAATTCCACCGCCAATAATTAGAGTGTCAGGATTGACATCTTTTTCAACGGGGGTAGCTGCAAATTCAAACGGAACTCCTTTTACCGCACATAACAAAACAGCTTTTGCTTTTTTAATATCTTCAGCGCCGTATTTACGAAAGCTTGCCAAAACTACACTATCACCATTGTACCCGAGAAGCGACATTACTTCGCAAAACAAGGGTTTTACCATTCCGGGTATATCTCCGGCAATAATAATCCTTTCGACACCTTTCTCCTTTATAGCAGTTCCAATATTATCAATGCCGGTAAGAGGTAATGACCGGGAATCCCATATTCCGCATACTTCTGGAAATGCTTTGGCAAAAGTCTCTAATGCAGTATAGTCAACCGATTCCGGATATTGAGGATTATAAAAATAAATTCCGGTTGATTTCACATTTTCCATCTGTTTAAAATTTAGTAATACGTTAACTGTTTGCCACTTATTCGTCAGACCACTTCGCATACTAAAACGCATCCGTATGGACAAGGCAAACGCACAGGACAGTGGTCAGACGAATGCAATAAACATGGGTGTTTCATTTCATCCCAGGTTACTGTTTATTATGAATAATTTAAGGTGGTAATATTAAAACGTGAATAGGAAAATTACAATGATGATTGTCAGCCGGAAATATGACTTTTGTCATATTCTGTGATTCTGAAATTATTTTTTTATTTCAGTTATTTGAAATGCCAGCAATTGTGCCTCGATAAATTTTTTCTTATTAATGGCTAATGAGATATTATTTGTTTGAGCATAATCGAGGATATTTCCTGTTGGCATGTTTCCTAACAGTTCGTATCCCGTCATGGGGCAGCCACCAATGCCATTAATAACGCCATCAAATAATTTGCATCCGTTTTTATATGCCGCATCAATTTTGTCGTACCAATCGTCTTTTTTAATATGTAAATGGAGACCGAACTCAATCCCTGAAAATTCCTTTGACAAAGAAGCGTATGTATCTTTTATCATTTCCGGTGTAGCAACACCGATTATATCGGAAAGGCTGATAGTTTCAATTCCTTTGCTGGAAAGTATTTCAGTCCAATGTAATATAATTTCTTTACCGGATGGATCACCGTAAGGATTACCAAATGCCATACTTAGGTAAACAATCAGTTTCTTTTTTGATTTAAGGCATATATTCTGAAGTTCATCAATGGTTTTCAAAGCTTTATTAAAGTCAGAATTTATGTTCCTTTTCAGGAAAACCGGAGATATTGAAAAAGGAAACCCGATGTAGCTGATTTGTTCAAACTGAGCAGCTTTTTCACCTCCTTTTTTATTGGCAGTCAGAACAAAGAGTTTTGATTTTGTAGCTGAAATATCAATTTTTTTTATGACGTCTTCTGTATCGCCTAACTGAGGAATTGCTTTTGAAGAAACAAAGCTTCCTATATCAATAATATCAAAACCTACCTGTAACAGAGCATTTATTAACTCAACCTTTTTTGATAAAGGAATAATGTTTTTTAATCCTTGTATGGCATCGCGGGGTGTTTCCAGGATTTTTAGCATCTTGCAATGATTTAATTAGGAAAATTTAAAATATTTTTTATACCAACAATTTAAGAAAATAGCGCTTCCTGCAAACATAGCAATCCAGATAAAAAAGGAATAAACAGGTTTTACATTAAATAAAATGGAAAGTATATTATTCGGATTAAAATTTCCGTGAATGAATTCCGGGATAATAAGGTCGAGCATAGTATTTACCACATTGGTAGGAACCGAATAGGCAACAGTAGCTTTTGCCAGAAAAGTACAGGTTATTCCAAAAGCCATTAATCCCCAAAAAATATATTTGGAAAACTTTTGTCTTGATAAATATATAATTCCTTCGTAAGTAAGCAAAATGGTTAGAGCAAGTAATAATCTCGGACCATACGTCCATCCGCCCCACCACCCGAAATAAGATGCAACAAATAAAAAATATACAATTGAAGGTACTATCAGATAGTTGGTAATTATCAGGTTGAATCCTTTATTTATCATAGGTTTGAACGCTTTAACCAAAAACAACAATAAAAAAGGCGAATAGAGAAAAATACCCTTATACCAGCTAAAGCTTAATCCCCAAACTGAATTAAAATCTGGAAACGAAAATCCGTAATTACTATGAAGCTGGTCAAAAGCATGATACCTGTATAACATTTCAAATGGAGAGCCTGTGAAGATATAATTATAATAAAGAATAAATATTAAAGAAGGTAAAACTCCTAAACCATAATAAACAGAGGGTTTTAAGTTTTTTGTCCGGATGATTAATTGAATAGCCCAAAGGAAAAAGATAACTGCAAGGTTGTATTCACATAAAAAACTTAAGCCGGCAAAAAATCCCGAAATCAGGTATTTATCTTTCTTCAAATAAATGTAGGAACCTAATAATAATATGCCCGATAACAAATGTGCAAAATAAGTTCCTGAAAAAACGAAAATAAAGGAAGCATAAAATGGAAACAAGGTTAAGAACACGGGTGAAATTGTCGGGGTATTTTTTTTGATTTTATTAAATACTATCAGCAGAATTAATGTAAAAGGTAAACTACCTGCAAGTATTCCTCCTAAGGCGTATATATGTTTTCCGAACAAACTGCCTTTTTCATCCGGTGTTATAATACCAATATATTTTAGAATTCCGAAAAAAGGCAAGACATAGTAAGTCGGAAGGGGGGCTTTGTCGGTATAATAATGATTTTTAATAAGAGCTTTATCGCAGGTAAGTTCCTGGTATTTGTCAAACTGAAATGTGCCGCTTTCAAAATAAGTTATAATGGGCAATGCCCTGGAAGTTGTATTAGCGTTAATCCAGATATCAATATAAAATGAGCTTAATAAAAGATTGAGAATAAAAAAAGCAATAAAGAATTTTCGGGTGTGTGATATTTTGGATTTATGCCACGAATTCACGAATATTTTTAAAATAGTATTATTATTTAATTCGTGTATTCGTGGCATTTCATAATTATTATGATACCACACATTTATTTTATATCTCCTAAAATCAGAGGCAATCCACCTTTTGTATTGCCTATCACAACTACTTTAGCATTGGGCGATTCTGCCAGTTTCAGGGTTGCTTCGATACCTTTTTCTCTTAATATTCTGTCGGTTAAGCTTGCATTGATGATTTTGAAAGCTGTGGCTTTACCTTCGGCTTCGATTTTCTGGCGTTCGGCTTCTTTCCGTGCTTTTTCAAGTTTAAATTCGTACTCCAGCGAAAGTTGCTCCTGTTTCAGTTTACCTTCAATAGCTTCTTTAAGTGTGGTTGGAAGTTTTATGGCACGGATAAGGATTTTATTTAACTGAACATTTTTTTCTTCCAAAACCGTTTTGGTTTCATTAAAAATCTCATCCTGTATCACATCGCGTTTTGATGAATATATCTCTTCGGGTGTATATCTGCCAATTACACTTCTGGTTGAAGAGCGAAGACTTGGAATAATTACCCTTTGCAGGTAGGTCGTTCCGATATCTTGATGGAGATTTCCCAGTTTGTCAAACATCGGTTCATACCATGCAGAAACATCCACAAATATCTCCAGCCCGTTACTTGATAAAACGTTCATATCCTCTGATGTTTCCTGCTGCCTTACTTCGTAAACATACATCTTATTCCAGGGTGCGATAAAATGAAAGCCCTCGCCATAAGTTTTTTCCACGTCGATTCCGCCACCAAAGCGTTTGAATAATACACCGCCATGACCGGCATCAATGGTTACCGTGATATTGCTCCATGAAACAAGTAAAACAATAACTACTATTACGATTACAGTAATCGGAATAATCTTTTTTAAATTAATTTCTTGTTGTTGTTGTGCCATCTTGATTAGTTTTTATGATTATTGGGTTGCAAAGGTATGAATTATCTTTATAGATTTACAGATGAACAAAGATTAATACAAATAATCTAAGAAAATCTGTGGTAAAAAAAAGATAGCACCACAGATAGACACAGATTAACACAAATTAAATTTTAAACTGAACGAAAAAGTCGATATAGCTATCAGGAGCAAATTTCTTTATATGAATTCAGGTTAGTACACTTCAGGCGCTCTCAGTTATACCTGTTTGAAGTAAACCGATAAATTGTTAATTCGCTGTTATCAACATGGCTTAAGCCTGCTTTTCTTTTCACTATGTTTAATTGTTGCTCAACGGTATCAATAGTCGGTATGTTGGGAAGGAGTACAGCACGATGGTAGTTATTATCCGAAACAATAACTCCGTATATACTGGGATCCAGATCATCATAATCGTTGATTAATTCGGGTTCGGTGAGCACATCAACTGAAATCTCCAAATCATCAAGCTCTTCTTTTGTTAAAGGTTTAAATCTTGAATCGCTGAATGCTGCAGCAACGGCATAGTGTATTATTTCGCGGTATAGATTTTTCTCATGAGGCTCAATTGTACCAATACAACCTCTTAATGCGCCGTCGGTGTTATGTAATGAAACAAAGCACCCGCGCCGGGTTGAAAGGAGTTCATCGGGGACGTTTTCAATTTTCAGCTTATCTATGCTGCCTTTTTTCAGATAAGCAATAATAGCGGCAAGAGCTATTTTGGTATATATTGTTTTTGGCTGGTACATATTGATTATTTATCCATCAAATCCACTGTTTCTCTCAATCCGTATTGGCTGTAATAATATTTCTTGTGGTCTTTTTTTGAACCGTCTTTGTTATAATGAATGTACTCTTCCGACCTGAGCGCTCCGGTTTCGTCAGGGTCGAGAATAATCTTTGATTTTATACTGCCATCATCAAAATACCCAAGGTCTTCTATTAAATGACCATTTTCATTGTATTTGAATGTATTTCTGGCTTTACGTTTCAGATTGCCCTCACCGTCATAGCTGAAAAATTTCTGTTCTATTTTCCGGTCCTTATCGTCATAAGAATAATAATTAACATTTTTAAATTTTAATTCTTCATCAGGTGAATATGACTCTTTTATTTCTTCTGTTACATTTCCTCTTTCGTCACGTTTGTAATAGTAGCTGTCCTTCGACCGGATACTGCCGTCTTTCTTCCTGTATGAATATGCATGACGTTCGATAATATTCCCTTTATCATCGTGAATTAGTTTTGGTTTCTCCTTTTTTACTTTATTATCAGTCGTTTGTTCAGTAGTATCCTTATTGCCGGCATTTTCCTGCTTTGCTTTTTTTGAATTTTTACATTGTACAAAAAATAAAGGGATCATTATCATCAGGAAAAATAAGATTAAATGTGATAATTTCAGATTTTTAATAAATACTTTCATTTTTTAATAATTTTTAATTTAACTTTCGAGTAAGCCCCTTCCGGTTTTTTTTATCTTTTTTTGTGATTTTAAATCTAATATTAATTTATCAAGAATACCATTGACAAATATCTTGCTTTTAGGAGTGCTGTACATTTTAGCCAGTTCAATATATTCATTAAGCGTAACTTTAACCGGTATTGAAGGAAATTCAAGCAATTCTACCAAAGCCATTTTAATTAAAAGAATGTCCATTACAGCAATCCTGTCCATTTCCCAATTCATTACTTTATTTTCAATCAATTTATCATATTCATCACTTTTTAAAATGGTTTTCCTGAATAAATCTTTTACGAATTCCTTATCTTCATTATTTTTATCTGATTCTCCGTTTTTTAACAAAGCAGGTAATTTTTTATATTCGTCCCATGATTCCTTGTATGATTTAATGGTTTTAATTGCAAGGAGATTGGCTGTATAAAAGTCATCCGACCAATAGATGCTCTTTTCCTCATAATAGAATTGAAGGATTTCAGAACGGGAGATTTGCTTTTTAATTATTTTAATAAAAATTTCTTTATCAGATTCGTAATTAATGATTTTTGCATTCATGTAATCCTTGTAATCATAACTTTCTATGATACTCTTGTGAATTTTCCTGATTATTTCGTCACTGTTTACCCATGAAATTTTATATTTTTCAATATTTTTAAGAAAATCTGTATTGCCGGATAATTGCCTTATAAATTGATTGTTAATAAATCGTGTGTTAGGATTCAGGTCTTCTTTGGCAGGAATATATTTTTGTTTATTCTCTTCAATTCTTTTCTGCGCGAATTCCATGATCTCTATTAGCAGGGAAAGCTGGTAAATATAAATCTCATAAAGTTTATCAAGGCTTTTGTGCAGTTCTTTTTCACCCATGTCCAATCTGTCGTTTGACGATTGGATAAAAGCGTACAGTACTTGCAAAACCTTTATCCTCAGATGCCTTCTGCTTAGCATATATTTCAAAATATTTACGGCAAAGATAAATAATA
>JAIORT010000894.1 GCA_021107975.1 Bacteroidales bacterium
GATTTTCCTGCCAGAAAGTAATCCTCAGCATTTCGCTGATGACCTTTTTTTGTACGTGAGACCCAAAGCCCGATACTGACGATAACAAGTCCATAAGCTATAAAGACGGCATAATCAAGGAAGGAGAAATTGGTAGTATTCATTATTATAAATTTAAGATTTATTGTTCAAAGGCATAAGATGATTAATTTCAATACAAAAATAGAATCCTTTTTTATAAATCAAAATGTCTGACTGATAAAAAAAATTATGTTTTAAATTTAATAGCTATATTTGAGCCTTAATTAACCTGACTATTTAGATACATTATTATATATTATGGAACATACTAAAAATGATGAAGAAAGATTAAAAATATTTGATGAACTTAAGCATACCTTACAGTGTCTTCATACACGGGTTTTTCGTTATAAAAAAGATAAAAAGAGCGAATACGGGTTTACCCTTAGTGAGGGAAAAATGGCAGAAAAATATGAAATTACAACTGATAAAATTAAAGGTAAGACCATTCAGCAAATTTTTAATAAAGAAATATACGATGCTATTTCCCCATATTTTGAGCGGGCTTTTAATGGGGAAATATTAAAATATCAGATGAATTATTCAGAACAATGGTTTGAAACCACACTTTCACCATTTGCAAGAAGTGCTGATGGAAATGTTGTTGAGATCATCGGGTCAACCGAAGAAATCACTGAACGTAAGATGGCAATTGATGAGCTACAGAAGATTGAAAAAAAATATCGTATTTTGATTGAAACAGCAGGACAGCCAGTATTTACTATTAGAAAAGAAGGCATATTCAAATCTATGAATAATACTGCTGCAAAATATCTTGGAGGCAGTCCCAAAGACTTTATTGGAAAGACCATGTGGGATATATTCCCGAAAGAGATTGCCGACAGACAAATGAGCAATATAACTAAAGTATTTTCAACAGGCGAGCTAAAACCAATAACAGAAAAGACTATTATTCAGGGGGAGTCACGAGTGTTTGAAACAAGGATTCAGATTATTCCAACGACTCTTAGTAAAGAACCCGATACAGCACTTGTAATTACAAAAGACATTACAGAAGCCAGACAAGTTGAGGATTTTATAAATATTCAGAATGAACTTTATATAGCTCTTGGTTCTGCTGACAATCTGGAAGATATTTGTAAATATTTACTGGGAATTATTTGTAAGTCCGGTTACTTCGATTGCGGAGGTATATATTTTATTGATAAAGTTACCGGAGATTTAAATCTTATTTGCCATAAAGGATTATCTTCAAAATTTGCAAAAAGAGGTAAACGTTTTACTAAAAATTCACAACAATATAAAATGATAATGAAAGGGAAACCTATCTATAAAAAGTTTAATGATATCTCGCCTGATAATGATATAGATAGTATTAATGAAGGTTTATGTATTATAGCTGTCATTCCGTTGCTAAACCAGAAAAAGGTTGTTGGGTGCCTTAATATCTCTTCACATATTCATCACGAAATATCCCTTGTTGTCCGCATTGCTCTTGAATCTATTGCCGAAAGAATCGGTGGGGTTATTGTACGAATAGAGTCGCAGCAAGAATTGAAAGAAGCTTATGATGTATTACTGCTTACTTTAAAAAAACTTAAGAACAACCAACAATTATTGATTCAAAAATCCAAACTCGAATCACTTGGAGAACTTGCCGCCGGTATTGCCCATGAAATTAATCAGCCTCTCGGAGTCATGTCATTGTCAATGGAAAATCTTCAATTGAAAATTTCCTCAAATGAAGCTACACCTGAATATATACATAATAAGCTAAACTCCATAGATTCCAACATCTCCAGGATCAGGGAAATTGTTGATCATATACGAACATTCTCACATGAATCAAATTCAATTACCATTGAAAAAGTGAATGTAAATAAGGTAATAGCTAATGCATTGTTATTGATTGGTACGCAGTATCAAAATCATAATATTAATATAAATCTGGATTTACAGGAAAATATAGGATTTTCTATTGGGAGTAAACTGAAATTTGAGCAAGTGATACTAAACCTTCTTTCCAATGCAAAATATGCTGTTGATGAATGTGCAATAAATTATAGTGAATCTGAGTACACAAAAGTTATTAATATAAAAACAAGTGCAACTGAAAAAAAAATAACTATTTCAGTTGAAGACAACGGAATAGGAATCAAAACTGAAAATCTGACAAAAGTTTTTGAGCCTTTTTTTACTTCAAAACCAGAAGGGATCGGGACAGGACTTGGATTGTCAATAGTGTATGGAATAATAAAAGAAATGAGAGGTGATATAATTATAAATAGTAAAAGGAATAAATATACTAAGGTGGAAATTTTTTTACCGAGGTTCCCCGAAAATGATTAAATTGGTCTTTTATAGACCATCCCTTAACTAAAACTTACTGATTATGAATGTTCAAAATGTACTTATCCTGGATGATGAAAAAGGTTTCAGGGAAGAAATAAGCGAGTTTTTAAAAGAAGAAGGGTATAATGTACTTACTGCAGGTTTACCTTCAGAAGCTATTAAATTAATTGATAACAATGATGTTGATATTGCGGTTTTTGATATTCGAATGCCTGAGATGGATGGATTGTCTTTGCTTCATCAAATCAAACAAGAATATCAGGAAATAGAAATTATTATGATGACAGGCTATGGTGATATGTCCAGCGTTATTAAGGCAATGCGTTACGGAGCCGTTGATTTTCTCAGGAAGCCTTTTAAATTAACTGAAATTAAAGAGACAATAAACCGTGTTTCAAAATACAGATCAATTAAAAGTAAAATCAAAAAAGAAAGCAATATCTTTAAGGATATGCTCGATAACAATCTGCACTTTATCGGAAATAGTCCTGCTCTAAAGAAAATTTTCGATTTAATAATAAAAATTTCAAAGTCAAATGATACAATTGTCTTATTAACCGGTGAAACCGGAACCGGTAAGGAATTGATAGCAAAAACCATTCATCTGTTAAGTAACAGAAAAGACAACAAATTTGTTGTTGTAAATTGTTCCACTATTCCTGAAGAATTATTCGAAAATGAATTTTTCGGGCACATGAAAGGTTCTTATACTGATGCTAAACAAGACCAAAAAGGTTTATTTGAAGCTGCTGATAAAGGAACTTTGTTTCTTGATGAGATTGGGGACATGAAGTATGATATGCAAGCTAAACTTTTAAGGGTGATTGAAGATAAAAAGATTTCACGATTGGGAACTTATGATGAAAAAGTGGTTGACGTTAGGATTATTGCTGCAACAAACCATGAACTCGAAAAAATGGTTAAAAACAAACAGTTCAGAATTGACCTGTTTCATCGGCTTAATCTTTTTAAGATTGATATTCCTCCCCTTCGTGAGAGAAAAGAAGATATTCCGTTATTGTTCAATTATTTTGTTAAGGATTTTTCTAACAAATATAAAAAAAGAATAAAAAAAGCAGAAAACTCAATAATTACAAAATTATTGAATTACAATTTTCCGGGAAATGTCAGGGAATTAAAAAATCTTATTGAAAGAGCTGTTATCATGTGTGATGATGATATTCTTACTGAAAGCTGTTTTGATTTACTCGAGTATTTATCTCCGTCAAAAGAGATACGTATATTAGAAAATAAAGAGGTTCTTGACCTGGATTCAATTGAAAAAGAAAATATTCGGAAAGCACTTTCCATAACAAAGAACAACAAAACCCAGGCATCAAAACTTCTTAATATCTCAAGACAGGCTCTGGATAGAAAAATTAAAAAATTTAACCTTGGGAAATAGGGTAAATACGGGGAATAATGGAAATAGGACAGCCCAAACCTGCTATGTTGATTGTAGGCAAGTTGCGGTGGCATAACATAGCAGGTTGAAAATGGTAGGGATAGTGGAAATATGGGGCAAACTCCCCTCTTGAGAGGGGGTGCGTAGGATTGTGTGGTGGTGGGGGTGTGTAATTTTCTCAACCCTGCTGTTCAGTGTCTCGTCCTGCTTTTAGCAATGGCAATTGTGTAGGCTAATCCTGAACAATTTGTTCAATACATTTTCGGATTAGCTCCACACATAGCCCACATGAAAATCCAAAAAAGCTGTAAGAGAGTGGCCGGGGGTGAGTCAAAAACCTACCCGCCCATTTCCGGGCAATCGCCCATTATCAGGCAACTTTTGTTTATTCCCTCTATTATCTGTTATCTTCCTTGTTTTTATCTGAAAAAGACTTATTAATCACTGCCTGATTCCGGTCATATATAACCAATTAAATACATCTAAGTATTTGTTTGTCAGCCTAAAATATTGTGGTATATCCTTTGCATAAAAAAAAAGGCTTTCCAAATACCGAAGTCAATTTTTGGTTATCTAAAAGTATGAATATATTATTTCAAATAAAAAACAGCACATCAGACCAGGAGATAATAGAATTTGCCGAAGGTGAGGGTAATAAGGTATTTATCTCTCATTCGACTGAGGAATCCATTTCTATCCTTAGCAAACATAATTTTGAAAAAGCAGTAATTAGCTTAAAAAACCTGCAGGAAACAGCCATCCTTAAATTCATCAATGATTATTACCCGACCATCCATGTGGTGGTGCTTGCCAACAAAACCTTCGACGATGTTATTTCCATTTTCCGGAAATCGAATTATTCCGTCATTCATGAGCCGCTGCGATTATCAGAGTTAAAAGGTCAATTGCTACAGAAACAAACTAGTTTTCGAGATAATTTAAAAAAAATCAAATAAACAATTTTAAAATTACAACTATGAAAAAATTTACTTTTCTTTTTCTGCTAACAGCCTTTATCGCTGTTAATGTGTTTGGGCAAACCGTTTCAACAGAACCGGCTTGGGACAATGAATCAGCAACTCCAACGGTTACAATAAAAAAAGATGGAGATGTTGTTGTTAAAGTTACAGACCCCAAACCTAATGTAGTGCACACATTATTTATTCCCGGTGCTCCTCCGACTATTATTGAACAAGTTACCAGTAATACAAAAGGAGAAAGTTTTTCATTTAAACCTCTTAAGTTTTCAACGGACAGAACTGTCAATTACGGTGTTAACGCATCTGATTTAAGTATTAGTACAAGTTTTAATGTTGCTGTGGGAACTAAACCCAAAAAACTGAGGCAATAAAAGTTATTGCCGATTCTAAGGTTAAAATTAGCATTCAGAAACTAGAATCTTTCAAAATAATAAACCAAATTAAAATAAATATATTAATAAATAAAAAAAAACATCATGAAAAAGTTTACATTTTTGCTCGTGTTATTGGCATTTGTTGCCTTTAATGTTTTTGGACAAACCGTTTCTACTGATCCGGTATGGGACACTGGTACCACTCCTCCAACTGTTAATGTTTGTGAAGGTGGGGATGTTACTGTCAATGTTCATAATCCTACACCTAGTACTCAACATACTCTTTCAATTCCAGGGTCGCCACCAACAATTATTGAACACATAACGAGTGATGCTTCTGGAAATGATTTTTCTTTCAGTCCTCTCCCCTTTCCATCACAAGGTACATACAATTATAATGTATTTGCAGCCGATTGGAGCTTAAATGTGAATTTCAATGTTGTTGTGGCTTCAGATCCTACGGCACCAGTTCTAAATATGGTACCGGCGTCTCCTGTTTGTGAAAGTACTTCCGTTAAGGCTACTATTAATACCGCTGGAAGCGGAGGTGTCTCTTGCTCTGACAGGTATGAATACAGTACGGATGGAGGTAATACCTGGTTAGCATATACACTGAATACAGATATTCCTACAACAGGAAAATCGACTATTAAAGTTAAATCGATCCGTGATAAAGGCGCAGGTGTAGAAAGAGGATGTTATGCTGAAACCGAATATTCATGGACAGTAAACCCTGCACCCACCCCAACGATCACCCCAACTTCAGGAGATTATACTGTTTGTATAGGGGAAACCGATACATATACAACAGAGACAGGTAAAAATAGCTACGTTTGGACCATTACCGGAACCCACACGGTTACCGGTGGATTAACCAACGATAATGTTATTGTTCAATGGACAGGAGGTACAACAGGAACTGTTTCTGTTACTTATGCAAACCCCACTACTGGATGCACACCGTTGACCGATCCTTTGGAAACAGTTACAATTCAGGCTTTGCCGGTTCCAACAATTACCCCTTCGACTGCTACATCCTATTGTGCCGGAGCAACAGAGACCTTTTCTACAGAAACCGGAATGGATAGTTATGTTTGGACAATTAATTACGGTACAATTACTGCCGGACAGGGAACTGCTTCTATTGATGTAACATGGGATATGGTTACTTCTGTCCAGGCCGGTCAGGTTACCGTTACTTACGATACCCCTGCCCCTGCAGGATGTTCCCCTGCAGCTCCAACGGCTTATAACCCTACCATCAATCCTCTCCCTATTGTTACAATTTCAGGGGAAACTAATCCATGTGCAAATTCAACACATATTTATACCACCCAACCAGGTATGAGCAACTATTTATGGAGTGTACCCGTAAACGATGGATCCATCACAGGTGGTGGAGGATCAGGAGATAATACAGCTACTGTAACATGGAATAATACCCTGGGAATAGGAAGTGTATTCGTAAATTACACCAATACAAATGGTTGTACGGCAACCAGCCCGACCCAATATGATGTAACGAAAAGCGGTCTGGTTCAAAATACCACTACGGGAATCTATTATTGTACAATACAGGATGCTATTAATGATGCCAATGCTAATAACGTGATAGAAGTGAGTGTAGGGACTTACAATGAAGACCTTGTATTTAACGTTAGTGGTATCGAGTTAATGCCAAAGAGTGGAGATGCCGTTACCATTAAAGGTGTGGACACTGAGCCGGTAGCAAACTGGCCACTGGCAAATCCCAATATTGAAATTCTGGCAAGCGGGGTTAAGATTCATGGATTTACTATCCAGTCTCCCGCTTATGTCTCCGGTTATTATTCATCAGGAATCGTAATCGGCGCAGCCAATGTTGCAATCTATGAAAATGATTTCGAAGTCTGGGCAGGAAACGATGTAGATGGAGATGAAATAAGTCAGGCAATACAAACCTATTTTAAAGGTGCTATGCCCGGAGTAGATATTTCAGGCTTAAATATTCACGACAATACCTTTGCACCACTAAATACAGGCACTCAATGGGGATACGAAGGGATTTATGTCAACCTGGATGAAGGCACAGGTACCATTACTATTGCAGATAACGACTTCAGTGGCGAGTTGATACGTGCAATCACCGTTGAGCGTTCAAAAGCTACTATTAGCGGCAATACGATAATTACTGATCTTCCACCATATGCATCTCCCGGTGCCCTCGAAGGCATCAGTATACGTAATATGAGTGCAGGTGGACCATTTTCCCAGAGCACCATTACGATTTCAGGCAATGAGGTTAAGGGTTCGGCTGCCGGTAAAGGATTTTTGCGAGGTATTCGCATAGGGATCAATGGACAGACGCTCACGGGAATAACCGTTACGGGCAACACTTTGTCGGGCAATACGATAGGTGCTTTGGTCAGATCTTCTGCCAATGGTGTTTTGATTAACACCAACAAGATCACCGGCAATACAACAGGTGTGATAAACGAAGATGCCAGCTATACACTGAATGCCGAAAACAACTGGTGGGGCGATGCAACCGGGCCATACCATAATCCAAATAATACTTGTGGGCTTGGTGATCCGGTGAGTGATAATGTTGATTTTATGCCCTGGTGGATGACTGCAACCGGCCCGGGAACCTGGGTAAACCTACCGGTTCAAAATACAACTACCGGTAGCTATTATTGCAAAATACAGGATGCTATTGATGATGCAAATGCTAATAACGTGATAGAAGTGAGTGCAGGAACTTACAATGAGAACGTTATTCTGCCGCAGGGAAAAAGTCTTACACTTTTAGGAGCTCAAGCAAATGTTGATCCTCGTGGAGGAAGAACAGGTTCAGAATCTATCCTTGATGGCGGAGGTTATTCTTCAGGTAATTATGGTATAGAATTACAGGAAACTACCGGTAATGATGTTGTAACTATAAACGGATTTACTATCAGGAACTATGATTTTGGTATCTGGGGGCATTTTGGAACATCATTCGTTCAGAACCTGACTGTTTCATATAACATATTCGAAGACAACGGAGACCCTGCTTTACCCGATGCAGGTGGCTGGAATCATAGTGGTGGAGCAATAAGAATAGACAATGTTAATTACAGTACATTCTCTTATAACGAAATCATGGATTGTGAAAGAGGTATAAGACTTGATGATAACGCCATAGATGGTTCAGACAATAATACAATTGAATATAACCTTATTCATGACCTCCAGCAATATGGTATAGGTCTCTACGATTATGCAAATGATAATACGGTTAAATATAATGAAATATACAATTGTGCTGATCGTGGAATTCAACTCTTCGGAGCAAATACAGGAAACAAATTTTTGAATAACGAGATTTATAATATCTGTAATGATGGTATTCTGCTATATAATAGCACCAATGTTGAGATAAAGAATAACGAGATATACAATTGTGCTTTTACTGATGAAACCTGGTCAGGAAATAATGCAAATAATGGCGGACCGACAAGCGGCTTTGGTTATCAGCCTGTTCATGGAGGAATCGCTCTTATGGGAACTTGTAGCACTATTGAAATTAAAAATAATGACCTTCATAATAATGGTGTAATGGGAACTGGTTGGGCTGCATGGAATGGCCAAACTAATCACGCAACAAGCGATGGAATCTGGCTTGATAATACTTCAACTGCAATTATAAATAATAATAAAATTATTAGTAGCAATGAATATGGAGTTGAAAATACGAACACAACAACTATAGATGCCGA
>JAIORT010000623.1 GCA_021107975.1 Bacteroidales bacterium
AATTCCAAAGCCATGATGAATGCCGTTTCGTCCAATAATATCCGCAAGCTTGCCCTGAACCGGGAGAATCTTGGGAAGATTGATACCTATTTCTCTCACAGGGTCAAGTCAGCCGGAGTAACCGATCAGAAATCCACAGGTAGGTGCTGGCTGTTTACAGGCTTAAATATTTTAAGGTCGAAAGTGATTGAAGAAAAAAATCTGGAGAATTTTAATTTTTCGCACAATTATAACTTTTTCTACGATCAATTGGAAAAGGCGAACCTGTTTTTAGAAGGAATTATTGCCACGGCTGACAAACCTATGGAAGACAAAAAAGTGGAATGGCTGTTCAAACATCCGGTTAACGATGGCGGGCAATGGACAGGAGTGGTTGATATTATAAATAAATATGGATTGGTTCCTTTGGAAGTTTTCCCTGAATCGTATAACAGTGAAAATACAAGACTTATGTCAAGGTTTCTGAGAAGAAAGCTAAAGGAAGACGGGATGAAATTACGTGAAATGTATGCTAATGGTAAAACAGAAAAGGAATTAAGAGAAAAAAAGGAAAAAATGCTGTCGGATGTATATAGAATACTTGCCATTACTCTTGGTGAACCACCTGCCGAATTTTCATGGCGTTATAAAGATAAAGACGGAAATTTGTCAGAACTGAAAACTTTTACACCCAAATCGTTTTTCGAGGAATTTGTGAATGTTAACATGGATGATTACGTTATGTTCATGAACGATCCTTCAAGGGAATTCGGGAAGCTATACGAAATTGAGTTCGACAGGCATGTTTTTGAAGGGCAAAACTGGAAATATATTAATCTGAAAACAGACAAAATAAAGGAATTTGCTAAAAAATCTATCATGGATAATGAAGCTTTGTATTTTTCATGCGATGTTGGAAAGCAGCTTAATAAGGACAGGGGCTTTCTTGATGTGAATAATTATGACTATGACGATTTATTCGGTGTAGAATTCGGTATGGATAAAAAGCAACGTATTCAGACCTATGAAAGCGGCTCATCACATGGAATGGCATTGGTTGGCGTGGATATAGAAGACGGCAAACCGGTTAAATGGCTGCTCGAAAACAGTTGGGGCGAGTCGGGTTTTGAAGGTCATTTGATAATGACTGATGAATGGTTTGATGAATATATGTTCAGGCTGGTTGTTCATAAAAAATATATTGACGAGGAAATATTAAAAATTCTTGATCAGGAACCGATAATGCTTCCGCCGTGGGATCCGATGTTTGCGCCGGACAATTGAATTGAATGTAGTCAAAAAAACACCTGTAAATGTAAATAAACCCTTACAATTATGTTTAAAAATATTGAAACCTCAGTTAATGATTGGATTGTTAATCTGGGATTTGACGAAAGTGTTGCAAATATTGTTACCGATTACAGTTTTTTCCTGCTATTGATAATCATTAGTATCATAATCTATTTTATAACAAAAAAAACACTACTGTCAATTATACATAAGGCTGCAAAGAAATCAAAAAATAAATGGGACGATGCGCTTTCAGAAGGAAAATTTTTCAGTAGATTGTCATACCTTGTTCCCTCATACATAATTTATGTTTTTACACCATTAGTATTAGAAAGCTATCCTAAAACAGTTTCAACAGTTCTGACAGTAATGACCATTTATATGCTGATAGTGGTTATTTTAGCTATTAATGCCTTATTAAATGCCCTTACCAATATCTATCAGGATTTCACCATTTCGAAGAGAAAACCGATAAAAGGTTATGTTCAGGTTGCTATGATTATTATATATGTTATTGGCGGTATAATAATAATTTCTACACTTTTTGGCAAGAATCCGCTTGGATTGTTAGGTGGTTTGGGAGCTTTCAGTGCGGTTCTTTTACTTGTGTTTAAAGACCCTATACTCGGTTTTGTCGGAGGTATTCAGTTATCTGCAAACAAAATGGTACAACCGGGCGACTGGATAAGCATGCCGGAATACAATGCCGACGGTTCTGTAATCGATATTGCCCTGACCACAGTTAAAGTACAAAACTGGGATAAAACCATTTCAACCATACCTACCTATTCTTTAATCACCGGATCATTCAAAAACTGGCGTGGCATGGAAGAATCGGGTGGAAGGAGGATCAAACGATCTATTAACATCGACATGAAAAGCATAAAGTTTTGCACGCCTGATATGCTTAATAAGTTCGAAAAAATATTAGACGTAAAAGAATACGTACAAAACAAAGAAATTGAACTCGAAACTTATAACACCGAAATGAATATTGACAATTCTGTTCTTGTGAACGGCAGAAGACAGACAAATATCGGGATTTTCAGGGCTTATCTGAGAGGTTATCTGCATAATCATCCGTTAATAAACAATAATATGACTTTTCTTATTCGTCAATTACAACAGACGGAAAAGGGATTACCTATCGAAATTTATGTTTTTAGTAAACTGCAGGAGTGGGCGAAATACGAGGATTTGCAATCGGATATTTTCGATCATGTGCTGGCAGTGATCCCCGAATTTGATTTAAAGGTTTTTCAGAATCCTACCGGGGATGATTTCGGGAAGTTGATAAACTAATATGAATTTTGGAAAAGATAAATAACCCTGATTTTAAACCTATCGAATTCGATAGGTTTAGAAAACAAGCAGGCTTAAACCAAAGTTTTATTTAAGGGTTCGAATTCGACCCCTTTATAGAAAAAAAATATATGTCAAGAGAAAAAAAACATACTATTACCGTAAAAGGTTCGGAAATCACCATTTTAAGTCGGGAAAAAGATGATTTTATTTCATTTAGCGACATGGTAAAAAACTTTGATGGAGGAAGTTCACTTATTGAACAATGGCTACGAAACAAGGATACTATTGAATTTCTTGGCATTTGGGAACAAATAAACAATCCCGATTTTAATTCCCTCGAATTCGAGGGAATTAAAAATGTAGCAGGTTCTAACAGATTTTATTTATCAGCTAAAAAATGGATAAATACTACCAATGCTGTTGGTCTGATTGCAAAAGCAGGAAGATATGGTGGAACCTTTGCGCATAAAGATATTGCATTCGAATTTGGAAGTTGGTTGAGTCCGGAATTTAAACTCTACCTCATCAAAGAATTCCAACGACTTAAAGAAGATGAAAACAACCGTCTAAAGCTGGATTGGAACCTGCAACGTACCATTGCTAAGGTTAATTATCGTATTCACACCGATGCCATTAAAGAAACCCTGATTCCTTTGGAACTTACTAAACAACAAATAAATTTTGTTTATGCTAATGAAGCCGATATGCTAAATATGGCTTTATTTGGCAAAACAGCGAAACAATGGCGGGCAGAAAACCCCGATGCTGAAGGCAATATCCGCGACTATGCCACCATTGAACAGTTAGTGGTTCTCTCAAACCTTGAAAGTATAAATGCTGTACTCATTAGACAGGACCTCCCACAAAGCGCCCGGCTGGAACAACTTAACCAAATTGCCATTACTCAAATGAAATCCCTGCTGGGTAATAAAAACCTAAAAAAGCTGAAATAAGTTTGGATTTCGGAACGGCAGAAGACAGACAAATATCGGGATTTTCAGGGCTTATCTGAGAGGTTATCTGCATAATCATCCGTTAATAAACAATAATATGACTTTTCTTATTCGTCAATTACAACAGACGGAAAAGGGATTACCTATCGAAATTTATGTTTTTAGTAAACTGCAGGAGTGGGCGAAATACGAGGATTTGCAATCGGATATTTTCGATCATGTGCTGGCAGTGATCCCCGAATTTGATCTTAAGGTTTTCCAAAACCCGACAGGAGAAGATTTTCAAAGGCTTATAAGTTAGTGTTATTATTAAGGCTAAGGATGGGCTGTAAACTGACTATCTGGTTTTAACCTTGCTTACCACTTTTGTTTCATAAATATATAAATATTTACCGTCTTTTGAAAGTGTGATAGTTGCCTCTGCTTTGGCATTTGATTGTTTATAATTGCAAGTATTCAGATCAAAAGCTGCAATATCAACTTTATCTGTTTTCATAATAACAATATCATCAATCATGTCTTCAAGCTCAGAAGCTTTGTATTTACCGCTGCAAATAAATTCCCCATTAGCTGCCTTAAATGTTGAAATCCCCTTTTCACCGATAACCACTATAACATCGTCATTATGTTTCAGTATCAGGACAGCCTGACCCACTCCACCTTTTGAAACAGGCACTTCATATATTTCCGCACCTGTATTTATATCAATAGAATAAAGATATTCACCGCTGCTTACAATATAATATTTACCAAGCGAAATAGCATTAGTAATTCCTTTGATAAATTTATCAGATTGCCATGCAAGAGAACCATCGTTTATATTAAATGCCAGCACACCAAAAGGATTCACTTCAGAAAGATTCTTTCCCCATTTATAAATCATATAATCGCCGCTTTTATAAACCCTGTAATACTGCGTTTCTACCTTTCCACCTACCTGAAGCATTATTTTATCGCCTATCAGTTCCATACCGGGGATTGCCCAGGCACCTTTGATTTCTTTTGATGTCCATAAAAGTTCTCCGGTAATAAGGTTGTATTTTTTAAGATATTTATTTTTTTTACCTGTCATATCCAGAATATAAATATTATCTCCAACAATAACAGGATCGGCAACAGCCTTGTAAACACCAAATTTTTTAGTTCCTGAAGGTTTTTTTACTATCCCGTTACATGTAAACTGAAAGGCTGCCGTCCAAAGAATAGTGCCCGTATTATAATCATATACCTGCATTCCATCCAACAAAAGAAACACTTTTTCATTACAAACATCTATGTTGTACACAAAGTCTTTAGTCAGTATTTTCCTTTCTGCTTTTCCAATAAAAGTATTTTCCCATAAAATTTCCCCATTTTTCATATCAATCCTGACTATCTGATTTTCAAACTCTGAAAAAAGGGCTTTCAAACCCTCCGGAACAAAATTTACCAAAACCATTGTTCTGTTTTCCTTATTGTAAATATATTTTCCGATTACACCTTTTAATTTTGTGGTACTCCATATTTCTTCACCGGTTCTTGCATTAACGATCACTAATTTCTTTTTCAACGAAATTGCAATAACATCTTCTTCGGGGATATAAATCACAGCATCTTCGGTAACTTTTTGATATTTACCGGTATCCCAGAGGAGTTTGCCATTCTCGATATCAATACATGCTATCTGGTCATTCCCCGGTTTCCTGTCAAATAGAAGAATAATGTTTGCTTTCCAGAAAGGAATCATCTCATCAATCTTATTAAGTTCAGGAGTTAATTTTTTAAACGACTCAGTCCAGATGGTTTTACCATTCTTATTTTGAAAAACAGTAATCTCTTTATCAGAAGCAGCAAAGCTGTAACCTCTCTTCTCCAGCCCTGTTCCGTGATAAATAATCTTATGCCCTAATTTGGTTTTCCAAACCAATGGCATATTGTCCTGAGCATTAATAAAAAAAGTTAAAAATGTAATAATGAGTAGTAATAGTACTTTTCTCATGAGTATGATGGTTAATATATCAGGTTGTTAAGTTTGTCGTAGAGGTTAATTTACAAACAACCTGAATTATCCTTTGCAGTAAAATTCCTTGCTAAATTAATATTTTTTAATAACATCTCGTATTCTACACATATTTTTTCCAAATAAATTTCCATTAAAATTTACCTGTTCAGAACTTTCACCTTATTGCAATACATCATGTCGGGTACATAAAAAAACCCCGATGACATAGTAACCATCGGGGTTGATTAATATAAAATTATTGTTATTCAACTATCATTTTCCTGCTTACCTTTTGTTCACCTGCAAAAACAGTATAGAAATAGACACCTGCATTTAATTTTGATGCATTAATAGTTAATTGATGCGTTCCGGCATTAACTTTTCCTGCAGTAGTTTCAAAAACCTTCTGTCCCATTAAATTAAATACTTCCATGCGTAAATCTGTTGAACGGTTCAATTCAACCATTACCATTGATGTTGAATTAAATGGGTTTGGATAATTTTGAGATACGTTATCAGGGGTAAACTCAACCGGATCATTAACACCTACAATATCTGTCTTAAGAATGGTTGAGAAATACTCCCTGTTTTGTTGGTAAGCATGATCATCGTCCAATGCCAGACCCGGATCCGCATCTAAATTGTACATTAAATAAATATAATCATCGCTGTTGGCTGTAAGTAATGGTAAAATACATTCATCATATATATGAATGATACCACTGTTCAAATCATGAAATTCACCCCAGGTTACACCATTATCAGGGGAAGCTCTTGCCCAGATATGTTTATAGTTATAAACAGTATTATCGTACCCTTCTGTCGTACCTGCCCATGTAACAAAAATCTGGTTATTTTCATTAATGCTTATGCTCGGCATAGTTTGTAAACCAATTGTGCGGTAAGTCATAATTTCGGGAGCCAATAATTCATAACTGCCACTATTATCCAGATCCTGTCCCCATCCAATATAATTTACATCTTCAACTAAAACGCCTTCCCAGACATTAAGCGCCCAGTGTGGATTTGCATGTTCAAACGGGTCCATGTCCTCATTCCAATAAACAATACCTTCACCGTAAGGCCAGTAGTTATAAGTAGTACCGGCTTCACCATGAAATATCCGGCAAAGTCCGAAGACTATATGTGCCTTTCCTGATTCATCAATAGCAATATCTACCGTTGGATCAGGTGCCCAGAGTGTATCGGTAAAAATTGTATTATCATCGTAGAATGGGTAAGGATGTTCCCAAACAACGGTTTTATCCCAGGTATCACCATCATCTGTTGATTTCATTAATATCACATCGTGGTGCCATTTACCGGCAATGGCAAATGCAATTACACCTGCATTTGGTTCGGCAAATACATAAGAATCAGGCATAATGTATGTATAATAATCAGTGCCAAGTTCATCAAAAAGCTGATACTCGATGTCCCATGTATCACCGCCATCCTGTGATCTCCAATATGCAAATGCGTAATCCTGTCCGTTATATCCATTCCTTATCTCAGCAATTATGTGTACTACATTACGATATGGACCTGAAGTTACAACCCTGGGCCAGGTGACTTTTTCATATCCTACAGGACCTTGCAAAATTGTTTCTTCCCAAACACCGGTGCCTTTATCATCTCTTCTGTTAATAATAAGCGCATCAACAGCATTGTGAGAAACCACAATCTCACCGTTTTCTCCTAATGGTGCATACGATGGCCATCCACATTTTTGGGTTTCTATACGTTCGTCCGGCCATGGTCCCCATGAATTCCCGTCAAAGTAATTGTAGCCGGTACCTCTGTCTGAAAAGCCAGCAGATTGAATACTTCTTGTCCAGGTTGCAGCCATTGCACCATCGTCGAAATAGTAAGTTCTGTTAGCTACTGACTTATTTCCCTGGAGGTCGTACCATGTTTCTCCAATTTCCTCTTCCTCAAGAAGTGATGAGGCTTTTATTGGAACAACCACCGCTTCTTCAAAAACTTCAGATCCATCAAGAGGCTGTTCAATTATACCCTGAAAAGAAACTTCTTTCAGTGCTTTTGAGATCGGCGTTCTTTTCTGTGCATACAGGCCAAAGCCTATTGCAACTGACAATGTTAAAAGTAAAAGTTTTTTCATAGCGAAATTTTTTTAATTATTTATAACTTAAAAATTCAATTTTTCAAAACTATTAAATTATTTAATAATAATCAAAAAGAAATAAGTTTCCGGTAAGAAAAAATAAGTTATCGGTAGAATAATCGTAACTAATCAGTGTGTTTAGAATACTGGTTTTATAGTTACTACAGAATTTATTTAACCGCAAAGAACGCTAAGTTTTACGCAAAGAACGCTAAATTACTGAATATGTATTCTTTGCGAACCTTGCGGTTCACATTGCGAACTTTGCGGTTAAATAACTTATGTTGCTCAAATAAAACCTAATACAATTTAATATTAAACACTGATTAGTTACGAATAATCATTGTATTTTAGTAAAGAATATCCGAAAGGGTTCAACTTTTTTCAGGATGAGTCCTTTTGATTTTAAAGCTGCTTAGATAATTCAAGAAACAGATCAGCCCAATCTATCCCTGCATACTTTTTACCGAGTCTGACGAAAATCAGGTTTTTTTCCGGATAAACGAAAATGTACTGTCCTAAAATTCCTTTGGCGAAAAAGGAGCGGTTTTCAAGTACCCGCCAGTGGTATGTATAATGGTAGCCCTGCGAATCTCTTGAATCATTAATTATTGAGGTGGATATTTCAACCCATTTTTCAGGTACGATCTGCTTGTTTCTATATTTTCCTTTGTTCAGGTACAATCTCCCGAATCTTGCAAAATCCCTCGCCCTCGCATTTATACAGCAAAAGGCTTTTATAGTCTGATGTTTTTTGCTGTCAACGTTCCACGATGCATCATGCTCCATCCCTGCATGCTGCCAGATTTTGTTTTGAAGATATTCTGAAGTTTTCATGCCTGTTGCCCGCTCTAAGGCAAGACTGAGCAAAAGAGTGTTTACACTAATATAATCGTAATGCAAGCCAGGTTCTTCCCTTATCTTTAATTTTGTAATATACTTCTTCAGGTTTTTCCCATAATAATATTTAGCCATCTCGGCAAAAGGACTGATGTATCCCTCATTGAATTTTATTCCCGACCGCATATTCAGTAAATCTGCGATGGTAATCTTTTTAAAACCCGGATCGGTCAACTCAGGAATAAAATCGGTGATTGATTGCTCCGTGCTTTTAATATATCCTTCATCAATAGCAATCCCGACAAGGGCGGACACAAACGCCTTTGCCACCGAAAAGCAGGGTAGGAGGGATGTGTCGGAATATCCTGCAAAGTAATTCTC
>JAIORT010000536.1 GCA_021107975.1 Bacteroidales bacterium
TTTGAGTTCATTTAACATGTTTCTCAGCGTGATACGACGACCTGACCAAGGGGCTGCTTTCTACATACCTGAATCCTTTTTCCAAACCGGCTTTTCTGAATTTTTCAAACATTTCAGGGGTTACAAACTCCTTTACCGGTAAGTGGTGTTTTGTAGGTTGAAGGTACTGACCGATGGTTAATACCTCACAGCCGACTGAATGGAGATCATCCATGGTTTCAAATACTTCTTCTTCTGTTTCTCCCAGTCCAGCCATTATCCCTGACTTAGACCGCACCTCCGATGCAGATATATATTTTACCACCTTCAAACTCAGTTCGTATCTCGCCTTACTTCTTATAATCGGGGTGAGCCTTTTTACAGTTTCAAGATTGTGTGATATGACTTCCGGTTTGGTTTCTATCACTTTTTGAATTAGTTGTTTTTGTCCGTCAAAATCCGGAATTAATGCTTCGATAGTAGTTTCAGGGTTCAATTCCTTTATCTTGCGGATTGTCTTTGCCCAGATTTCTGCGCCGCCATCTTCCAGGTCATCACGGTCAACCGAAGTCAGGACGCAATGTTGCACTCCCATCAATTTTACCGACTTTGCCACACGGTCGGGTTCATCAAAATCAACCGGTTCAGGTCTGCCGGTTTTTATATTACAAAATTTACAGGAGCGGGTGCAAATATCACCAAGGATCATCAAGGTTGCTGTACCTCTGCCCCAGCAATCGGCAATATTCGGGCAATTGCCGCTGGTGCATATTGTATGAAGTTTATTCTTTTCAACGATTTCCCTGACGTATAAATAATTTTTTCCTGTCGGGATTTTTGTCTTGAGCCATGCCGGTTTTCTAACTTTTATTTCTCCCATTTCCGTTTCTTCATTAATCCTTTGGCAAAGTTATTAATTTTGATGAGGCAACTTATTAAATATATAGGCTGTCCTTTTTAGTATATAATTTTCTATAAAAAAATTATTCACAGAAATTAAAGTAAAAGCTGAATGGATAAAGCTCGTAATATTCAGGAATTTTGAAATTAAATTTTTCAGGCTTTTAAGTCAGTTCAAGAAATAGACAAATAGAACTTCTGAAAATTCAGGGGAAACTTTACAAATAAGATACTATCACCTTCCTAGGTTACGGAATCCTTTTAAAATAATATTCAAATCATTCAGCACTTTATAATCGCGGGCGTAAAGCAAATTAAGGCGATCAATGGTATCATAAGATATATTTTTATTTTTCAGAACATCAGTCGGATTTAATACGCCTTTTTTTATTTCCGGCAATTTATGATTTTCAGAGGTTTCAGTAAATCTATACCCAACCCATGATTCCTTCCCAAAAATAACAAGAAAAATATTTTTCAAAAAACCTAAAGGATTTTTCATAACAACAATTGCCAAAGGTGAAATTATAAGAAGGACAGTGCTGATAACAATATCTAAGAATCTTTTACTTCGTTTGTTATTAACTTTTGTAATTGAATCAAGCTCGATAATATAAATGTCGCCGGAAGTATTTATTGATTGGCTGCCGATTATTGATAAGCTTTCAGGCGGAGCAATTTTAAATTCAACCTGTGAAATATTCAGTTCCGACATTTTATCTATGATTTTTTGTGCAGGCAGGTCTTTGGCGCAAAATATCACTTCATCAATTTTATAAATATTAATAATATCTTTTATTTGCCCAAGGTTTCCAATAAACCCGGCATTTTTATCGTGTTTTTCCTTAACGTTTACAAAACCTATAAATCCCGGATTCATATCTGCCTTTCTAAGCAAATCAGCCACTCTTTCAGCTTCATCTTTATTGCCAATAATAACAAAACGCTTGTTTGTTTTAATTCCTATCCTGTAATTTTTTAGTTTAAATAAGTGAAGAATAAATCTTAAACCCATCATCGAAATAAAACCCCATAAAGCACCGAACACAATCAGCGCCCTTGAAAACCTGTAATCCTCCGGAAGCAGGGCATAAACTGTAAGGATAATAACCGTACCGATAAATAAGCCCTGGAAAATCTTAGATAGCCTGACCGGACGGTCATACCCTCCGCTAAGGTAAACACTCATAAGCCATATTAAAATGTAGAGGGGTATGGCTACAGAAACAATTTCTACCGGGTATTCTCCTCCATAAGGAAAAATTACATTGTGCTCCCAGTAATTTTTAATACCGATTATACCGCCAAAAAGCAGTACGGCATCTGCAATAGGAAGCGCTGCCCTTGCGAAAAACCGGTTCAGAATAGCAAGAAAAGCTCTGAAATATACTGCAAGGTTTATCAAAAAAGAGAAAAGTCTTGCGTTTTTCGGGGAGAAATGCTTCCTGGCAAATATTGCCATTGCATTATAAAATACAACCACATAATTAACACTGCTTTTTTTTGTGCTTTCTCCTTTATAGTGAATAATTCGGGTTTCAGGGAAATAATAGTTTTTATAGCCAGCTTTAGTGATTCTGTATGATAAGTCAATGTCTTCACCATACATAAAAAATGTTTCATCTAATAAACCTATTTTATTAAGAACACTTTTCCTCAGCAGCATGAATGCGCCCGACAGGATTTCAATCTCGTGTGTTTTCTCTTTATCAAGAAAACCCAAATGGTATTTACCGAAAATTTTTGATTTTGGTAATAGTCTTGATAATCCGAAAATTTTATAAAAAGCAACTGCGGGGGTGGGCAAGCCCCGTTTTGATTCAGGAAGGAAATTCCCTTTTCCATCTAACATTTTTACACCCAAGCCACCTGCATCAGGGTGTTCGTCCATAAACTGAATAACTTTAGCAAAGGTGTCATCTTCAACAACAGTATCAGGATTAAGGAGCAGAATATATTCACCGCGGGCTTTCTTTATTGCCTGGTTATTGGCTTTTGAAAAACCTGAATTTTCTTTATTGGCGATAGTAATAACATCAGGGAACTTTTCCTGTATCATTGTTACCGAGCCGTCAACAGAATTATTGTCAACAACGAATACCTCAGAATCTGTTCCTTCTATTGCTCTTCTGACCGAATGAAGACATTGTTCGAGAAAGTATTTAACGTTGTAATTGACAATAACTATGGAAAGCTTCATATTGCAAACTAAAGTGCTCGAAAAAAAATTGTTTCCAAATTTAATATTTATGACGCTTTTTTTTATTTAGCATAATTAATCGCTCTTGTTTCCCTTATCACGGTAATTTTAATCTGCCCGGGATAGGTCATTTCATCCTGGATTTTTTTCGACAAATCATAAGAAATCTGGGATGATTCTGCGTCGGATACTTTTTCAGCTCCAACAATTACACGTAATTCCCTGCCAGCCTGGATTGCAAAAGTTTTTATCACTCCGGGATATGTAAGCGCCAGTTCCTCAAGTTTGTTCAGTCGCTGTATATATGCTGCAACAACTTCACGTCGGGCGCCGGGTCTTGCACCTGAAATTGCATCACAAATCTGAACAATCGGAGATGTCAGATTATCCATTTCAATTTCTTCATGATGTGAACCAATAGCATTGCAGATATCGGGTTTTTCCTTGAACTTTTCGGCTAATTTCATTCCATGCAGTGCATGTGGCAGTTCCGGTTCATTATCGGGTACTTTTCCTATGTCGTGCAGTAAGCCGGCTCTTTTTGCTATTTTTGGATTTAAGCCCAATTCGGAAGCCATAGTTGCGCATAAATTAGCAACTTCCCTGGAATGCTGCAGTAAGTTCTGTCCGTAAGAGGAACGGTATTTCATTTTGCCCACAATCCTTATTAACTCATGATGCATGCCGTGGATGCCAAGGTCGATAGTTGTACGTTTTCCGGTTTCAATAATGTCCTGGTCAATTTGCTTTTTAGTTTTTAAAACCACTTCTTCAATTCGGGCAGGATGTATCCTTCCGTCAGTAACAAGTTTATGTAACGACTGCCTTGCTAATTCTCTTCTCACAGGGTCAAAAGACGAAAGAAGAATAGCATCAGGCGAATCGTCAATAATGATTTCAACACCTGTTAATGCTTCTAACGTTCTGATATTCCTGCCTTCACGTCCGATTATTCTGCCTTTTATTTCATCATTGTCAATATTGAATACCGAAACCGAGTTTTCATTAGCATGTTCACTTGCTGTTCTTTGTATGGTTTGGATAACAGTTTTCTTCGCCTCGCGGTTAGCAGTTAGCTTTGCTTCTTCAACAATCTCAGTTATATGAGCCATCGCTTCCGATTTGGCTTCATCTTTCAGTGTTTCAATTAACTGAGCTTTAGCTTCTCCGGCAGAGAGACCTGAAATGGCTTCCAGTTCTTCAACCTGGCGCTTATGAGATTTTTCAATTTCATTTTGTTTTTTGTTAACTAATTCAAGCTGAGCGCTCAGGTTTTCCCTGATTGTGTCAACTTCTTTTTTCCTTCTCTGAAATTCCTCCATTTTTTGTGAAAAAGTTCCTTCTTTTTGCTTAAGCCTGTTTTCATTTCTCTGAACAGTAGAGTTTTTTTCGTGGATTATTTTTTCATGTTCAGATTTTAGTTGGAGGAATTTTTCCTTTGCCTGTAATATTTTTTCTTTCTTAATTACTACTCCTTTTTCTTCAGCTTCTTTAATAATATTTTGACTCTTCTTCTCGACATTTTTTCTAAGAATAGTGCTTGTTATTAAAAAACCCAGAAATAAGGCTACAACACCTACAATAACTACAATAATTATATCCATTTTCGTATGATTTTATAGAAGAAGGAAGTTGATGTAAAAAAAAGAAACCCGCATAACTCAAAGAGTTATAGTAAACCCCGTTAGACACGCTTAGGTTAGCCAAGTTTTTCGAAACGTCCACTGCCCCTGACCTAACAGGAGTCCCCATACGGGGATGAGGCCTGTTCTAGAAACTTATGAGCATCACCTTAATAAGATAATGTTGAGTTTACAAACGAATTTTGAATCGATGCGGGTAATTTTTATTCCGGGGAATTTCTTCCCCTGGAAAATATCTTTCAAAGAACGTTATTCATTATTCTATCTTTAGATTATCTGACAAAATTAAATCTATTTCGGATAATTTTGCTGATATTGTTTCATCGCTTTTTATTAATTTATCCTCATGTCTCAGTGCATTAGTTGTATTTTCTAATGCTACCATTGCCAACAGATCTTGCTTGTCATTAAAAGCATAATTTTCTGAATAATGCTTAATTGTTTCATTTATTTTATTAGCTGCCCTTCTGATAGTTTCCTCTTCATCTCTTTTTATTGTTAATCTGTATGGTCTGTCTGCAATTATTACTGATATTGTTAATTCGTCCATCTAAAGTTATCAAATGCCAGAATAATCTATTTGTTTAAAATTTCAATACATTTATCGATTTCCCGCACCAGTTCGTTAATCCTGATTTTTACATCACTGTTTCCTTCCGCTTGTTTAACTGATTTTGCAATTTTTAAATTTCTGTTTTTGTCTTTTAATTGTTCAATTACTTTGTTCTGATTTTCAATTATTTGTTTTAATTCTTCCAGTTTATTTTTTAGTTCGGAATCTTGTTCTTTTAATGAGTTCTGTATGCTTATCAGTTTCCTTACTTTACTATTAATATCGGTAACTAACTTACTTGTGTCGCTCATTAAAACATCACCTAAATAATAAACGTTTAGTTTGCAAAGTTAATTATATGAAAACTTTAAAACAAGTTTTCAATTATATTTATTTTTTATTTGGTTCTGAAAAAAATGCCGGAAATATTTTAATCCCTAATGATTAGTAAGATTACAGAATATGAAATATTAAAGAAATATTTATTCCGTGCCTTCATATTCTTCTGTAGGAACACAAGTACAAACTAAATTCCTGTCGCCATAAGCATCATCTATCTTAGTAACCGGGGTCCAGTATTTTTCGATATAATCATAATAAACAGGGAATGCAGCTTTTTTACGGCTGTAAGGATACTCCCAGTTATCATCCGTTACCATATAAACAGTATGCGGGGCATTTATAACAACATTATTTGTTTTATCAGCTTTACCATCTTCAATTTCTTTCATTTCTTTCCTGATACCGATCATAGCTTCAACAAACCTGTTTAATTCGGCAAGAGGTTCACTTTCTGTAGGTTCAACCATTAGAGTTCCATGCACTGGAAAAGCAACTGTTGGTGCGTGAAAACCATAATCCATCAATCGTTTTGCAATATTTGCTACAGTAACATCAGCAGTTTTAAAAAAAATATTGCAGTCGAGTATCATTTCATGCGCCACACGGTTGTTCTTACCTGAATAAAGAATTTTATAATGATCTTCAAGGCAAGATTTCAGGTAATTGGCATTAAGGATCGCTATTTTAGTTGCTTCTGTTAAACCCTTACCTCCTAATAGTTTTAAATATCCATAAGAGACAGGCAGGATCATAGCGCTTCCGAACGGGGCAGAAGCAATGGCGGCAATTCCTTTTTCTCCGCCGGTTTTAACAAGCGGATGTTTTGGAAGGAATGGCATTAAGTGTTTGGCAACACCTATGGGACCAACTCCCGGACCGCCGCCACCATGAGGAATACCAAAAGTTTTATGCAGGTTCAGGTGGCATACATCAGCGCCAATAATTCCGGGATTGGTCAGTCCTACCTGTGCGTTCATATTTGCGCCGTCCATATAAACTTGTCCACCGTTTTTATGAATTATATCAATTACTTCAAGTATCTTCTCCTCATACACTCCATGCGTTGATGGATATGTTACCATAATTGCTGCGAGATCATCTTTGTACTGTCCGGCTTTTTCCGTGAGGTCGTTAATATCAATATTACCCTGCTCATCGCATTTCACTATAATTACCTTCATTCCTGCCATAACTGAGCTGGCTGGATTTGTGCCGTGTGCCGAAGCAGGGATCAGACAAATATTTCTGTGTTCTTCACCTTTACTTTTTAAATACTCTCTTATTACCATTAACCCGGTATATTCACCTGCTGCTCCTGAATTAGGCTGGAATGAAATAGCAGCAAAACCGGTTATTTCACAAAAGTCTTTTTCTAAATTTTTAATCAGTTCGGCATATCCTTTCGCTTGATCTTCCGGCACAAAAGGATGGATTTCACCGAATTCGGGCCAGCTTAAAGCAAATAATTCTGCTGCTGCATTTAATTTCATCGTGCACGAACCCAGAGGTATCATTGTACGGTTCAGTGCCAGGTCTTTGTTTTCAAGCCTCTTGAGATACCTCATCATCTCGGTTTCAGAATGATATGAGTTAAAAACAGGATGAGTCAGATATTCTGAAGTGCGGATTAATGTATCGGGGATAGAATTTATTTCATTATATTTTGAAATATCTTCAATTTCGTTATAATGCTTGTTATTTGAAGTTGCCAAAATATTGATGATGGTTTTTACATCATTAATACCGGTAGTTTCATCTAAGGAAATACTTAGATTTTTTTCATTTATATAGCGGAAGTTTACATTTTTATTTAATGCAATTGTTTTTAATTTGTGTATATCAACAGAATCGGGTAAAACAATTGTTAAGGTGTCGAAGTAATATTTGTTATTAATAGTGAAGCCATATTTGGGCAGTTCATCAGCCAGCACCGTAGTTAAATTATTGATGTCTTTAGCTATGGCTTTTATTCCTTCCTGACCGTGATATGTTGCATAAAATCCCGCCATTGAAGCCAGCAGCGCTTGTGCCGTACAAATATTAGAAGTGGCTCTTTCTCTTTTAATATGCTGTTCTCTCGTTTGCAAAGCCATTCTTAATGCCCTGTTTCCTTTGGCATCAACGGAAACTCCAATGATCCTGCCTGGCATATTTCTTTTATACTTTTCGGTTGTTGAAAAATATCCTGCATGTGGTCCACCATATCCCATAGGTATTCCAAAGCGTTGCGTGGAGCCAACTACAACATCTGCGCCCCATTCGCCGGGAGGCGTTAAAAGAGTCAGGCTCATAATGTCGGCTGCAACTGCAACGGTAGCTTCGTGTTCATGGGCTTTTTCAACAAATGCCCGGTAATCGTGAATCTCACCAAACTGGTCAGGGTACTGAACAATGGCGCCAAATATTTTTTCATTGAATTCAAATTCCTCATGGTCGCCAATAACAAGTTCGATTCCGAGTGGTTCTGAGCGTTGTTTTAATATTTCAATGGTTTGTGGGAAAAGGTTTTCAGAAACAAAAAAAACATTTGCCTCTCTTTTTACCAAAGCTCTCGAACGGGCATTAAATAACATAATCATTGCTTCGGCAGCGGCAGTGCCTTCGTCTAAAAGCGACGCATTGGAAATTGGCAAACCGGTAAGGTCGGAAACCATAGTCTGGAAGTTAAGCAAAGCCTCAAGTCTTCCCTGCGAAATTTCTGCCTGGTATGGCGTGTAAGAAGTGTACCAGCCCGGATTCTCCAGCACGTTTCGTAAAATAACTCCCGGGGTTATAGTATTATAATATCCAAGACCGATGCATGACTTGAAAATTTTATTCTTTGATGCCAGTTTTTTCAAATGATTCAGGTATTCGTATTCGTTCATTCCGTCAGGAAGATTCAAAGGTTTTTTCATCCTGATAGCTTTCGGAATAGTTTGATCGATTAGTTCATCTAAAGAAGATACCCCGATTTTTTCCAGCATTGAGTTGATTTCATTTATGCGAGGCCCGTTATGTCGTTCGATAAAATTATTTGTGATCATATAATGTACTTATTAAAATGTTTTAAACCAAATTCTGATTATTCATAAAATTAGTCATTCGCTCTGCTGTCATTTGTTGTCATTTAGCTT
>JAIORT010000152.1 GCA_021107975.1 Bacteroidales bacterium
CAAGTTTGAATCAGGTAAAGGTTGGGATAGATAAGTTAACGGTAATCTTCATGTTATCTTTTTGGGTTACTGTCAAGTAATGGGAATATCAAAAAAAGCATTATAAATTGAACCACAATGATCGTAATGAACGTAATTCCGAAAATTTTTGGAAGCAATACAATTGACTCTCGTTGCGACCTTTTGCGTTTACTTTGCGACCTTTGCGGTTAATACTTGCTTTTTAAACAGCTTATTGATAATTGGATTTTAAATTAAACAAAATTTTCCGAATTACCTTAAAATGATTTTTTTCCCTGCAATATAATCACCTGCTTTCAAGTGTAGAAAATATATGCCTTTTGAAAGTTTATTCCCATTATTATCACTGCCGTCCCAAACCTGAGAATGATTGCCACACTTAAGTTTGCTGCCTGGAAGGAGTGTTTTTATTATCTGTCCTTTCAAATTAAAAATTTTAATATCTATAACGGATTCGTTTTGAAGATAAAATGTAATCGTTGTTTTTTCGGAAAACGGATTCGGATAATTTTTCAAATTAGAGCCATTTATTTCATCATCATAATTATCAACACTTGTAATTATTGTTGAAAATTCCAAAGTCTTCATAGAAAAGATGCCTGAATAATCAGTTACCATAAACGTAATGTCCCATATCTGGTTTTCTTCCAATGGAGTTCCGTAAAAAATTCCATCTGCCGAAACCTGCATGCCGGCAGGGAATTCAGGATAAATAAATTTCGTGGCATAATCATCCGGGATAGCATAAGCATTTGATATTTGGGCAATGGTATAACTGCTACCGTCTCCATTCGAGATTCCCGCGCCCCAGCTTAATCCTTCGGTTATATCATTTCCGTAGAAAAATTGTATCTCGCCATCAGGAAACAGTTTGATGGCTGTTTCAATCTCCACCCAGGGTTCATCGTATTTTGATGTTTTCCACCGGATAATTGCTCCGTTTTCATCTCCGCTGTACCACATTCCGTCATCCTGTTCCGGATAAATCATAAGGTCGGCGCAATATGCAGCAATTGCCCTGTTAGCAATTATTGATTCTTCACTCCTGATGTATAAAAAATTTTCTTCAAATACGATTGCACCATCAGTCAGTACTGTAATCTGGTCATACTCATGTCCGTAAAACGGAAATGAAAAATCAAGGGATTTTACTGCATATCCATCATCGTTGTTAGTGGGAATAAGTTGCTCATCTGTTATTTGGGGGAAAGTTCCCTGAAGGTCTTCTTCTTCATAATCAATTTTTATGCTCCACAAATATGGCAGGGTTCCGTTGGTTGCCTCAAGCTGATAATTATATGGTTCATTAGCAACAGCCACCGGCAATGCTTCAGTTACAACAGAAACTTTATCGAATTCAATTGCCTTTATAATTGCTAAGGAAGTAGTGTCGTTATTAACAAGCGTAACATTTTGCTGCTCGCAAGTAACCTCTTCAACACCATTTGTATAATCAATGATGGAATATATAACTATCTCACCCTCGCCAATATTGTAAGGGTCTTTTTCGATTACCTGTAAGAAAAATTTAGCATTTTCACCGGGATTAGCATAACTTAACAAAGGTGTTATATCCAGTCCGATCTCGATATATTTATCCGATTGAGAATATCCGCCCTGCATGTAAAGATCGCCGCCCTGATAATTGAAACAAGGAAATGAGAGGAAATTTGACGGCTGATTACTGCTTATATCATTTGAAATACCTGCAATGATTTTTACTTTGTTGCGTGAATCATGTTTTACCGTTGTTTTAATTGTGAGAAAGGGAGAATAGGATGGCTTAGTCCTGATGACATGAACGGTATTGCTCCAGATTCCTCCATTGTCGAGTTCTTCAGCTAAATTTTTATACATGGTATAGGCAAAGCCTAAGTTACCAAAGTAAGGACCCCAGCTATTCGCTAATTTTATCCCGCCAATCTCCCAGTCTTTCATGTCAACAGTTCCATCTCCGTTAATATCCATATCATTTGTATATTGACCGTCACCATTAAAATCATATCTTATCGAATCATTAAACCCTACGAAAGTCATGGCATGGTTTACACTTTCGTCCCAATGTGTTACGACTGCCTTACCTGCTTCAGGTGTGCCATAAGGAAGATAATTCATATCGAATGACCCGGACACTCCGGCGGCAAAACAAGCAATACCGCCTGCCTGTGAACCGTCAATATGGTCGTATATCCAATTTTTGAAGATTTCCAGACCTTCAGGGGTGCTAACATTTATCGAAAAAATATCATAAATTTTATTATACATTCCGTTGTAATATTCATCATACCCGCTCATCCACCTGGTTTCTCCGCCAAAAGCAAGAGACCCGCCCCAGTCGGGTATATTAGGACATCCGTTTGCCTGGATGATTTTCCATCCGTCGAAATACCAGGAGCCGCCTCCATAACCTCCATTCAGAAAGTTCCATGTATAGTGAGTCGGGTATTGGTTAAGTAATAAGTCTGCCGGAATTTCTCTTTCATAATCAATTTCATAGGTGAATACATACCCTATCCCACTCGCCTGTCCGCAACTTCCGCCTTCTTGTGAAAAAATAGGACGGAAATAAGGCTGTTCGGAATTATCAACTACGGCAGGCAGGTCTTTTCCTTTTTGGTCTGCCGGAATTTGCAGCTTTGGTAAAGAATTAAGATATTCGTAGTCTTCCGGAGTTAAAGGACGGAGCTTTCCTGCCAACCAGGGTTCTCCGTTCGGGTCAGGATTAACATTTATTAATTCCGTCTGAGAAAATAACTGTAACTGGGAAAAAAGTACGAAAGCCAACAGGCAAATAATTGTTTTCATAATTATGGTTTTTTAAATTATATAATTGTCAGACAATTTTATAATGAATTAAGTTGTCAATAATAAAGTGAATTCGGGATTAATATAATCCATGCTATATTTTTTTTCGGATTAGCCATCACTAATTCCTGCGTATAAATCCAAAAGAGCGGTATATTTATGAGACAAAACAATATAAAAATTCGTTGCTTAATGATTTACAATTTGGAAACATTAGGTTTTTTTATTATCATTGCAGAAAGTAATTTTTCCCATGAAGATTTCTTACTTTGTTATCATATTATTTATAGTATTCGACTCCTTCGGACAAACAAATAATAAGTCGCTATATCATATTAAGAATTCTCTTATTTCAAAAAAAGATTCCCTTAAATTATCTCAGATTCCCCAATTGAAGTTACCATTGGCATATAAAAATAAATCCTTACCTTCAGTTGTTGATAATTCCGGGTTAATATATTTCAGACCTTTATTTGAGCAGCAGCAGAGCGAATGTGGGCAGGCAAGTGGAATAGGGATGAATTTTACTTATGAAATAGATTTTCTTAGAAATTTACCTGCTAATGTTGAGGAAAACCAATATCCAACCTATTATTGCTGGAATTTTGAAAATGGTGGAAATGGCTGGTATGGTGTAAGCTATTTCCACAGTTTTGAAATAGTAAAGATGAATGGTATTCCCAATGTAGTTGATTATGGAGGTATGTCGGCTGGTGGGCATGAAAGATGGATGTCAGGTTATCAGGAATATTATAATGGAATGTTTAATAAAATAAATAATTATTATGCTATTAAGGTAGGAACTCCGGATGGCTTGTTAACTTTAAAACATTGGTTGAACGATCATCTTGATGGGTCGGAACATGGCGGTGTGGCAAGTATATATTCCGATAGCGGATGGGATACACATTTATTGCCTGAAGGTACGCCTGAAGAGGGTAAACATGTTATTATTGAATGGTCCTCAATAGTTGGCCATGCACTCACAATATGTGGTTATAATGATTCAATCAGGTACGATTATAACGGCGATGGGATTTATACAAACGATATTGATATTAATGAGGACGAAGTAATTAATATGAAAGACTGGGAGATTGGAGGACTAAAATTCGCAAATAATTTTTGGCAGGGAACCACTTATGCCGATAGTGGATTTTGCTATATGATGTATAAGACCCTTGCTGATGAATTTGGTAACGGTGGGTTGTGGAACAATGAAGTACATGTTGTTAAACCTAAAGAAGAATATTCTCCGTTGCTTACCGCAAGAGCTGTTGTAAAGCATGATTCCAGGGATAAGATCAAAGTTTTGGTTGGTATTTCAGGTGACACAAATGATGTTGAGCCTTATAGTGTTTTAGATTTCCCAATTTTTGACTTTCAGGGAGGTAATCAGTATATGCAGGGAGGAGATTCGATTGAAGAAAATAAAACCATTGAAATTGGGTTGGATATAACTCCATTATTAAATGAAATTAACTCCGGACAATTTGCCAAAGTGTTTTTGCAACTCATAGAAAATGATCCTGATGAAATAGGGACAGGCGAGATTGTTCATTTTTCTATCATAGATTATACTAATGGAATTAACGAAATTTATTGTAATAGCTCAAATGTTCCAATTGTAGAAAACGGCACTACCACCTTGTCGCTGACACATGTTTTTAATTTTTATGAAATAAATATTGAAACCGAAGATTTACCCTCCGCTACTTTATATCAACCATACAATTTCCAGTTAGATGCTTCAGGAGGCAGTGCCCCATATAACTGGAATCTGATAATGAATTACTCCGAAAGTAATTATTACGACGATTTTATTGAATTCAATAATGAGGTATTGGAGCCAAATGACCCGCAAGATGGTTTTGTTGCAAAACAATTGGATTTTAATTTTCCAATCTATGGACAGGAGTATAATGAAATTTTTGTTTCTACAGATGGCTTTATATTTTTTGATCAGAACCTGTATCCATGGCCATATCTCCATGATGAGCTATTGTATTTAAAAAACCTTAAACTAATTTCCCCTTTTTTGTGTGAGGACCTTGAGATCAGCATTTATAATGATAATGGAATATGGTACCAGGGTGATGAAAATTCAGCTTCTTTCAGGTGGAAGGCTTCTTTTACCGATCTATCAGGTGATTATCAAATAAATGTTGCTATACGTCTTTTGCCATCAGGCGAAATTGAATTATTATATGGAGACATTACTTTACCGGAAAATCAAAAGTGGATATCGGGAATTTCAAATGGTGATTTGAATAATTATCAATTATCTTCTGTTTCAAACCAGCCAAATCCTCAGAATGATTTTGTCATTAAATTTTTACCACCACAATTAGTGCATGAAATTGAAATAACTGAAAACGGTGTATTACAAGGTATTCCACTAAATGTGTATGAATCGGGTGAAATATCTGTCAGGGTTTTTGATAACAATAACATTTCTGCCGCAAAAACCTTTGACTTTAATACTGATGGTGTTTTAATGGAATATACTATTGATGCGGGAGGTGATCAAATCATTGAAGCTTCGGAGAATGTAAAACTGAGTTTCACAATTCAAAATACGAATAGTCAGATTCTAACTGATGTATCTTTTAAACTCAGTTCCTCAGACCCCTTTATCAGCATAACGGATAGTATTGAATACATCGGGTTTCTAACTCCCGGGGAAACAATACTGTTAACTGATGTTTTTGAATTTAACGTTGCAGGGAATATCCCGAATAATTATCCTATTCAATTAGTTGCCAGCATTAATGCAACACAAGGGAGTTGGGAACGGAATTTTGCTCCTATCGCTTATTCGGCAGTTGTTAAAGTAGATGACCATTATATTTCCGATGGAGGGAATTACAGCCTGGCATCTAACGAAACAGCTGATTTAATACTGGAAATAAGAAATGCTGGAATGGCTAAAGCAAATGATATTGCGGTTTTCATAGATTCAAATGATCCTTACATTATTTTAAATAGCAATACAACAAACCTAACTGTTCTGCCGGTTGATTCCATCTGGCAGGCTTCATTTAATATCAGTGCGGTTGAATTTGTACCTTTTGAATATCTTTCAGATATCAACTATAACATTACAATTAGTAATGGTTTCCCGGTTTCAGGAACTATACCGCTTAAAGTAAATTATAATGTTGAAGATTTTGAATCAAATAGTACCAACCTGTTCCCCTGGATTAATTCTTCCTCCAATCCATGGTATATTGATGAAGAAACTGTTCATGGCGGAAGCTATAGTTTAAGGTCAGCAAATATTGGAAGTAATCAGTCAAGCACAATTTATATCATTTTTGAAGTTCAGGAGGATGGTGAAATATGTTTTTATAAAAAGGTTTCCTGCGAAGATTCAGGATTGGATAATGCTGATCATCTTGAATTTCTTATTAATACTAATGAAGTAGCGCGATGGGATGGGCAAATTGACTGGTCGCATGAATGTTTTGATGTTGAGGAAGGTATAAATATGTTTAAATGGACTTACAGGAAGAATCAGGATATAAGTTCTTATTCAGATTGTGTTTGGCTTGATAATATTATTTTCCCCCGACTGGGTATTATCATTGGGTTTGGTTCTGAAAACTTTACCGGTGAAGATAATGAATTATTATTGGTGTATCCAAATCCTTTTAATAAGATTGTAACCATAAACTTCGTTGTTAAAGAACCCGGGAACTTTCAACTCAATATTTATGATATTAATGGTAAAAAAATTAAAACCATATTATCTGATGAATATTTAATCCAGGGGAAGTATTCATTTATATGGGATGGACATAACGGTGCCGGCATCATCATGCCTGATGGTATATATTACTGTGTAATACAAACAAATGAATTTATTGTTACAAGAAAATTGATATTGCTGAAAAAATAAGATTGAATTATAGTATACTATTGCGGAATAGGTTTGCAAAATTATTAAAGACCTGTTGCAACGCATAACTAATTCTAAACAGCTATTGCTTAGCATACCTGTTAAGAATTAGTATAAAGGGGAAAAATAAATTAGCATAAAATCTACCTGCTAACAATTAATTTAATAATTGATCAATCAAGCAATATTATTTTCCCTGTTTTTTGAAAATCACCTGATGTGATCCGGTAATAATATGTTCCCGCCGGGACTTTATAATTCCCGTTATTGGTTCTGTCCCAAATTATCAGACACGTTAATCCTTTACCTGATTTTTCAGTAAATGTTTTGATTCTTTCTCCTAAGGAATTGAAAATATTGAGTTCGAAACTGCTGTTTTCTTCCAAATTAATCCCAAAGTGTATTTTACTTTTTGATGGATTTGGAAATATTTTAATAAAATCTGAATAATCATTCTGGTCTTTAACTTCCCCTAAAAGATCTTCATTAACATAAAGAACTACCTGATAATTTCCTGTATCAGTAATAATATTCATGATTTCAATCACATATCCTTCCGGATTATAGCAACCCGGATATACATAAATTTCAAGAATCAGAGAGTCACCGACAGATAAATTATAAGGTAAAGGGGGTAATCCATCAATAAAACAAATGCCGGATTCAAAATTGATATCTTCAATCTGAACATCTTCCATAGTATTATTAACGATGTGAACATAATGTGGTCCAAAAACATCACAAATTAATGTATCAGGAAAAATTTCTAATTCTCCCGGGATTATTACAGGACCCAAAGTACCATCCAACTGAATGTTCTGTCCGTAAATATCCCCGTTTCCGTTTCGCCTGTCTTCCCAAACAGAAATCCATTGTCCATTTAAAAAATCATTAGCAACACAGTGCAACTTTTCAGATTGTACAGAACTCATTGTGATTTTTTCTTCCGCCCAGACATAATTTCCATCCGTATCAATTCGCATGGCTTTAATACCGGTATTTATTGCATTAAAATATTCTTCGTAAATCACTACCATATCGGTTTCAAAATTTCTTGCTGCAACAGGTAAAACATTGGTTGAGGAGATTTCAATGAACGATTTACCATTGTCTGTCCATAATCTTTCACCTGAAGAGGAAATCTTCTGACCATAGATGCCACGGTCGTTCTGGTTGGCATCCATTTCATTCCAGAAAACAAAAATATCATCCGAACCGGGAGGTAAAGCCAATTCGGCATAAAAGTGATTTCTGTTTGGCATAACAGAGGCTTCAATACCATCATCAGCAAAAAGTATTTGCCCATCGGAGCCAACATGCTGAACAAAAATACTTGCCAGCATATTATTATCACGGTCATCATGCCAGGCAATGTAAAAGCCGTCATTTCCATCGCTGATGAACGGGAAGACCTGTGTCCATGCAGAAATACCGCCGGCATCGGAAATAACTGCTGTTTGCAACCAGACCGTATTTCCATCTGCATCATACCTTTGTGCAAACACATGGCGTGTGGGAGCGTAAAGAGGACCGGAATCTTCAAAATACTTCAGAATAACATCATCGTCACCCACAGGTAACAACTGAGGCCAGGAGTATCTATTGCTTCCGCTGAGAGTAATTCCGTTGTCGCCCCATAAAAAATTACCATCCTGAGTGATTTTTTGTAATATAACTACATCACCAGATTCCCAGGCAATAATTGCATTTCCGGCATTTGTTACGGTTACTTTTGGTGAAGCATCAAAAGCCGTGCTATTGGAAAGCTCTAATCCATCCTCACCCCAGGTAAATTCACCATCCGGCGAAATCCGGTAGGCATATATATTATTATTCCCTGTTCGGATGTCCTGGAAAGTAATAATGGCGTATTCTTCCTGGTCAATGGCAAGGTCCCAGTCTGTTAACCAGGTCATGGCTGGATGATCACTGATAAGGAGACCTTCTTCAGCCCAGAGTTTATTTCCGTAAACATCCAGTTTTTG
>JAIORT010000792.1 GCA_021107975.1 Bacteroidales bacterium
GAAATATATCGCATAATTTGGGAAAGGCGTTTAAAAAAATATACTAAAATGGATTGTTGATATAAATTTTTCTTATCTAAATCTGTATATCTCTTTCCTATGTCCAACTTTAATGATAGTTATTATAAAGATATTTTCCTGAATGTCATAAATAATGCGGTAATTCCCTACTCTGATTCTATAGGCATCTCTACCTTTTAGTTTTATACAATCATTGGGTTTGGGATTCTGTTCAAGCTGCAACATCCTTTCTTCAAGTTTATCCACAACATTATCGGGAAGTTTTGCAAGTTGCTTCTGCACCGATTTAGTGATAATTACGGTAAATTTAGCCATTCTTTTGTTTTCTGATTTTTATGGCTTCCCTTAAAGGAATGGTAGGTTCATTTTTTACTTTTGCCTCGTCATAGTCTTTAATATCTTCCAATTCTTCCAGTTTTTCTAAAATCATCTCATACTCTTTTATAGTCAGAAAGATACCTACATTTTTCCCGTTATTATCTTTTAAATACTGCTGTTGTTGAGTTTGCATGGCTTTATCTAAAATAATAATTATAAATTAGTCTTTAAAAATTAAATACAAAAATAGTAAAATTTAAAGATTAAATAGGGATCAAAAGGAATTTATCTTAGTAAACTTACGCAACCTTAGCCTCCTCCACAACATCCTCTTCTACTCTAAGGTTGTCAATGATAAAGGTTTGGCGTTCGGGAGTATTTTTACCCATGTAAAATGACATGATCTCTTTTATGGAAGATTGTCTTTGCAAAAGAACAGGATCAAGCCGAATGGATGCTCCAATAAAGTGTTTAAATTCGTCCGGCGATATTTCTCCTAATCCTTTAAAACGTGTTATCTCAGGTTTTCCTTTGAATTTTTTCAGGGCATCTTTCTTTTCTTCTTCCGAATAACAATAAAACGTTTTCTTTTTATCCCTGACCCTGAATAAAGGTGTTTGTAAGATATACAAATGTCCTGCCTTAACAAGGTCGGGATAAAACTGGAGAAAGAAAGTCATTAAAAGTAATCTAATATGCATTCCGTCAACGTCGGCATCAGTAGCAATTACAATATTGTTATACCTGAGATTATCAAGTCCATCATCAATATTCAATGCTGCCTGCAACAGATTGAATTCTTCATTCTGGTAAACTATCTTCTTACTAAGCCCGTAACAATTCAATGGTTTGCCTTTCAGGCTAAATACTGCCTGTGTACTAACGTCTCTTGATTTGGTAATTGATCCGCTTGCCGAATCTCCCTCAGTGATAAACAAGGTAGTATCGAGGCGTTTTTCGTGATTTGAGTTATAATGGATTTTACAATCTCTTAGCTTTTTATTATGTAAGCTGGCTTTTTTAACGCTTTCCCTTGCCAGTTTTTTTATTCCTGCCAGTTCTTTTCTTTCCCTTTGCGATTGAAGTATTTTGCGGTAAAGTGCATCAGCTGTTTCAGGATTTTTATGCAGGTAATTATCAAGATTTCTTTTTACAATATCATTAATATAATTTCGCACGGTCATTCCACCCGGTTCAATATGCTGCGAACCAAGCTTAGTCTTTGTCTGAGATTCAAAAATCGGCTCCTGAATTTTAATGCTTATAGCAGCCAAAATGGAGGTCCTTACATCGCCGGTTTCAAAATCCTTATTGTAAAATTCCCTGATGGTTTTTACAATTGCCTCCCTGAACGCTGCCTGGTGAGTACCGCCATGTGTGGTGTGCTGACCGTTAACAAAAGAATAATATTCTTCACCGTATTGTTTAGTGCTGTGAGTAAAAGCAAATTCCAGGTCGCCCTCATTAATATGAATAATGGGATATAAAGTAGGTCCGTTACCGTTGATATTCCTTTCAAGAAGATCGCGCAAGCCATTTTTTGCGTGGAACCGTTCGCCGTTGAATTTTATTGTCAACCCGTTGTTCAGAAAAACATAATTCCAAAGCAGCTTATCAACATATTCACTGATAAAATGATAATGACCAAATATTTCATTATCCGGGATAAAGGAGACAATTGTTCCGTTTTTTTCTTCAGAACCCTGTTCGGGGTAATCATTCACAAGATTGCCTTTATTATATTCTACAATCTTTGTTTTACCATCCCGAACCGATTGAGTAACAAAATAAGAACATAAAGCATTTACAGCCTTTGAACCAACTCCATTCAAGCCAACAGCTTTTTTGAAAACTTTGGAATCGTACTTTGCACCTGTATTTATCTTCGATACACAATCATTAACTTTTCCCAAAGGAATACCACGTCCGTAATCGCGAATAGTTACTTTTTTATCTAATATGGTAATATCAATTGTTTTACCGTATCCCATTACATACTCGTCAACGGAATTATCAATAATCTCTTTAATTAACACATATATTCCGTCATCTTGTGAAGCGCCATCCCCAAGTTTCCCGATATACATACCCGGACGCATACGTATATGCTCACTCCATTCTAACGAACGTATGGTATCCTCTGTGTACTTTTCAGACATTATTCACCAATTTGCGGCAAAAATACACAAAGAAACCTTTGAAAATAAAGGGATACAGGAAAACTTATTAAACAAAGGATGTTAATATCTTTTTTAACTATTAAAAACTTGTAACTATTCAGCCAATATAAAATGTTAAATAATAAATACTTGCCACAGATTAAAATTAATTAATTTTAAAAATCACAAAAACAAAAAATTAACTTAATGCCCTGTTGATAAACTGATTCAGCGAATACATTTTCTTAAATACATTGGTGCAATATTCTTCAAAACGTTCTGATAAAAATTTATCATCAGTCATTTCAAACAAAACCACATAGCTTTTATATTTTAACAAATCAATATCAGGAAATTCCGGCGGGAAATCCTTAGGCGGACGTTTTAGTTTTTCCCCTTCGATATTTCTAAAATACTTTTTAAAAGTATTATCGTTAATAATCCGTTTAAATTCATCAACATTATAATAAATTTCTTTTCTCAGAGCTTTAAGCATGTCAGCAGAAGGCATATAAATACCACCACCCAGAAAAGATTTCCCAGGCTCAATATGAACATAATAACCTGCATATCCTCCCTTTCTTCCTCCTCTGCTAATAAACCCGCCGAAATTTGTTTTATATGGCAATTTATCTTTTGAAAACCTGACATCTCTGAAAATTCTGAATATGCACTCCTTTGTGGTTAATGTGCCAATTTTCGGGTCAAAACTATATACTGCCGGAATAAGTTTGTTTAAAAGTGTTTCAAAATTCTCCTTAGCATTTTCATACAACTTTCTGTTATTATTAAACCATTCACGGTTATTATTTTCCCTTAATTCTCTTAAAAAATCTAATACTAATCTCATGTCAATTTATTTTTTATTAAAAGAATTTTCAAATATAAAAATTTTTATATATTTGGAGGGTCTATGCTAAAAAACCTAATTATTCTAATATTGTGCTCACAATTGTTCATCCTGATTTTTTCGGGTTCTGCAATAGCATCTAATTACACAGTTCCCATTGGCGGCAGGTCAGCAGGGATGGGTAATGCTTCAGTAACCTTCTGCGATTTCTGGTCTGTTTATAATAACCAGGCAGGGCTTGCCAAATTTAATAACATCGCTGCAGGATTTTATTACGAGAACAGGTTTCTTATAAAAGAACTGAGCTTAAAAACCGGGGCTTTTATTTTACCCACAAAATCAGGTGTGTTTGGTTTGAACCTCCTTTATTTCGGCTATCCAAAATATAATGAAACGAAAATCGGACTGGCTTATGGCAGGTCTTTCGGGAAGCGCTTTTCTGCCGGTATCCAGTTGGATTATCTCTCAACCGGTATTGGCGAAGACTATGGCAGTAAAAGCCTAATTACTTTTGAAATAGGAATACGGTCAGAACTTAATGATAACCTAATTATTGCTGCACATATATTCAATCCAATCAGAGTTAAGTTAGAAAACGAATTTGATGAAAGAATCCCCACAGTGTTTAAACTTGGAGTTTCTTATTCGTTTTCCGAACAACTGCTTGTAACACTTGAAACAGAGAAAAATTCTGATTTTAAACCTCTTTTAAGAGGCGGGCTTGAATATAAGATAATTGAGCAGGCTATTGTCAGGATAGGATACTCAACCCTTCCGTCAACAACAGGTTCCGACAACTTTAGCATTGCTTCGGTATATACTTTCGGATTTGGATTGCATATAAAAAAAGTAGCGATAGATTTTGCAGCTTCCATACACCAGACATTAGGCTGGTCGCCGCAAGTTTCGGTTGTTTATAAGTTTAAATGATTTGAATAATTAGTGTCAAAGAATCAAGAACCAAGAATTAAGAATCAAGAAACTAAAACGTAAAGCAAAACATATTAGTGAAAATTCGTGAAATTCGTGTCAAATGTGAAATTCGCGTCAAATAGAGCCTTAATAAATATCCTTATGCTATTCGGTAACAAACAAATATTACTTGTTATTCTCATCTTGGTATTACGTGCCTTTTCCATTGCACAGGAACCGGATTCACCAATAAAAACAGATGAAACGGATATTTCAGATAAAATAGAAAATATTGCAGAAAGTACAGAAGCAACCCTTGATTACACCGAACTTATTGAAGACCTGAAATACTACCGTGAACACCCCCTGAACCTGAATTATGCTACGGAAGAGGATTTGCGTAAACTCATTTTCCTGAATAACATCCAGATATTCAACTTGCTTGCCCATCGCGAAACTTATGGGAACTTTATTACTATTTACGAACTTCAGGGTGTCGAAGGATTTGATTCCGAAACCATTCAAAAAATCTTACCTTATATTAAAGTTGATAGAGAAAAACCCAAAGTTTCAATCTCTCTGAAAAAGATTACCAAATACATGAGAAATGATGTTTTCATCAGGTACCAGCGAATTCTCCAGGAACAAAAAGGATACTCGGCTATTGATGATTCTTTATTGTATGAGAATCCAAATTCGAGATATATGGGTAGTCCTGATAAGATATATTTCAGATATGGTTCTAACTATTTCAACCGGATAAGATTTGGGATTACAGCGGAGAAAGATGCAGGGGAAGTATTTTTGAAAAACAATGTGAATGATTCTATCCGAAATCTTGTGGGAGCTAAGCTGAAGAATGGCTTCGACTTTTATTCCGTTCATTTTAGCCTGAAAGACATCGGGCATTTGAAAGCATTAACAATCGGTGATTACCAGTTACAGTTCGGGCAGGGTTTAACCTTATGGTCGGGGCTGGCTTTTGGAAAATCATCGGATGCAATTGATATTAAAAAATTTGCCGTTGGTGTCAAACCCTATACTTCAACTGATGAAAACGGTTTTTTCAGAGGTGTTGCATCAACTATCGGCATAAAGAATTTTGATATTTCGGCTTTTTACTCTTCTCATAAAATTGATGCAAACCTGGGCAAAGTTGATACATTAACGGATGAGACACCGTATATAACTTCTATGCAGGAATCCGGTCTTCACAGGACACCAAATGAATTGTTTAATAAAAAAGCTGTGAACCTCATGGTATTTGGCGGTAATGTAACTTACAAAAACAAACGACTGAAATTAGGCTTAACGGCATATAAATCAAAACTTGAAAAAGAACTGTTAAAAGATTTTTTCCCATACAATCAATTCAACTTTAACGGTACGGAAATTATTGATGCCGGAATTGATTACAGTTATCTTTTTAATAAGTTAAATATTTTCGGAGAAGTTTCGGTTAGTCAAAACGGGGGGTGGGCGCAGTTACATGGATTTACGGCAAATCCGCATCCCAGGCTTTTTCTTACTGTTTTATACAGGAATTATCAAAAAGATTATTATAATTTTTTCAGCAATGCATTTGCCGAAGGGAGTTATAACCATAACGAAAATGGCTTTTACACAGGCATAAGGCTGAATCTTCACAGTAAGTGGATATTAACAGCCTATATTGACAATTTCAGTTTTCCGTGGTTAAAATACAGGGTAGATGCTCCATCAAGGGGAAATGAATTTCTCGTCCAGACGGATTACAGCCTTTCAAAAAATATTTTTATGTATTTCAGGTTCAGGCAAAAAAACAAACAAATAAATTACCCGAACGAAGAACAATTTATTGAATCTCTAGTAAACACAAGAAAGAACTATTTCAGGTATCATATCGAATACAGCATCTCTCCATCGGTTGTAATGAAAAACAGGCTTGAGTATGTGATATTCAAGGAAGGTAATTTTTATAAAGGAACCGGTTATTTAATTTACCATGATATTGCCTGGAGACCTCTCTCAGGTAAATTATCTGTTATTTTTAGATATTCTTTGTTCGACACCGACTCGTATGATGAACGAATTTATGCGTACGAAAATGATGTATTATATGCTTTTTCAGTACCGGCATATTATTACAAAGGAAGCAGGGGTTATATTTTACTGAAATATCAATTGACAAGAAAAATAAATTTCTGGTTGCGATTTGCTCATACTTATATTAACAATCGTCAGACTTTTGGTACGGCGCTGGATGAAATAAACGGGAATACGAAATCGGAAGTTAAAGTTCAATTAAGAATTAAGTTCTGATAATTAAAATTTTTTTTAGCCAATATTTGCAGAATTAAAATTTTTACTACTTTTGCACTCCAATTTTTTTTAGAAAAAAGATAAATAAAATTAAAGATGTACGCAATAGTTGATATAGCAGGGCAACAGTTCAAAGTTGAGAAAGAACAAGAGATATTTGTTCATCGCTTACAAGAAGAAGCCGGAGCAGATGTTGAATTTGAAAATGTTTTATTAGTTGATAATGACGGGAAAATATCTGTTGGAACGCCAAATGTTGATGGTATAAAAATTAAAGCTAAAATCATAGAACATTTAAAAGGCGATAAAGTCATTGTTTTTCACAAGAAAAGAAGAAAAGGATATCAAAAGCAAAACGGTCACAGGCAGTATATGAGCAAAGTGCTGATCGAAGATATCCTGACGGGAGTTGTTAGAAAAGAGGCAAAGGAAGCTAAAGTAGAGGTTAAGGCTAAAGATGAGGCTAAGGTTGAAGCCAAGACAGAAACAAAGACTGTGAAAAAGGAAACCAAAGCCAAAGCAGCACCTAAGACAGAAACAAAGGCTAAGGCTGAGGTTAAAGCTAAGATAGAAACAAAGACTGTAAAAAAGGAAACTAAAGCCAAAGCTGCACCCAAGACAGAAACAAAGGCTAAGGCTGAGGTTAAAGCTAAGATAGAAACAAAGACTGTAAAAAAGGAAACTAAAGCCAAAGCTGCACCCAAGACAGAAACAAAGGCTAAGGCTGAGGTTAAAGCTAAGATAGAAACAAAGACTGTAAAAAAGGAAACTAAAGCCAAAGCTGTACCCAAGACAGAAACAAAGGCTAAGGCAGCTCCGAAGACGGAAAAAAAACCGGAAAAGAAAACAGTGAAGAAGGCAGCAACAATAAAAGAGAAAAAACCAAAGGTTGTGGCTACGGCTAAGAAAAAACCCAAAGATGAACAGAAGTCGGAAGAAAAAAAGGAAGACTAAAAGTACAAATTTTATCCTCCCTAACCTTCGGGATACGGGACGTAAATCGTAAATCTAAAATCGTAAATCGTAAATAAAAACAGGTCATGGCTCATAAAAAAGGTGCAGGTAGTTCGAACAACGGACGCGAATCGGAAAGTAAACGACTCGGTGTAAAAATATTCGGCGGTCAGTTTGCAAAAGCCGGTAATATCATTATCAGGCAAAGAGGAACAAAACATTATCCCGGTGAAAATGTTGGTATGGGTAAAGACCATACGTTGTTTGCCCTGTCTGACGGAACCGTTGAATTCAGAAGAAAGAAGAAGAACAGATCTTTTGTTTCGATATTACCTTTAGAAACACAGGAACAGGCAAATTAATTTGCTGATAGAAAAACATAAAATCCCTTTCCCGTACGGGGGAGGGATTTTTTATTTTTCAAAACCTTGCCTCCTTTCGGTGTTTTCACCGAAAGATGAAAATCAAAATATGTGTTCATAATAATGGGTAATAAATCCCCAATCGTCCTTGTTTAATAGGTAAAATTCTGCTGAAGAAAACTTGTAATCTTCAGGTTGATCAGCGAGCTTCCACCTTTCCTGAAGGGGATTAAGATGTATATAATCGAGTTTTTGTTCAAATACAGTTCTGTTGTAAATCCTTTTGTTATGTGAGTTTCTTTGCCAAAACTGATAAATACGATCTTTCCCATTTTTTCTAAATTCGCGCAACAAATTCAAATCGTTTTCGATCAAATCAAATTTAATTTTTTGAGCTGTGAATTTCAAGAAATCTCGTTGTACATCTTTCAGCTTGTAGCTTTCTCTGATTTTCCAAAGGAGATGAATATGATTGGGCATTATCACAAAGCCATAAAGAAAAATACGATTATTAAGAACAAGAAATTTCAAGGAATCCATTATGATTTGTTTGTATTTATCCTTTTTCAATAATGGTTTCCATTGGTAGATGGTAGCTGTAAAAAACAGGATGTAATCTTCCATTCCATTAAAAATATTAAATTTTTTAATTATTCAAATTGGTGTTATCTAACTTGTTGGTGAAAACACCAACAAGAGGCATGGGTTCATAATTATTGTATTTTTGTTTTATGCAAATATAATAAATTTTAAATTGTAAAATTCAAATATCTAATTAACTACAATCGCCTTCTTCACCTGCAT
>JAIORT010000604.1 GCA_021107975.1 Bacteroidales bacterium
TTTGCCTTTTAAATCTATCTTCTCCACCTTTCGGGTTCTGCCATTCTCACAATTTTCGGAGTGAAAGTTGCAAGAATGTCAACAAGGCTTTTTTGGTACGACATAACCTGATCAATATCCTTATATACTATAGGTGCTTCGTCAACATGTCCGCCGATTAATTCAATGCCTGCATCAGCAATCATTTTTTGCAGGTCATTTCTACTTATTTTTTTAATTGCCTGTTTTCTCGATAAAACCCTGCCTGCTCCGTGTGAAGAAGAATTAAGGCTGGAAGGATTGGATTTGCCGCGAATAATAAAGCCATGTCTTGTCATAGAGCCTGGAATGATACCAATATTTTCCTTTGCGGCAGGAGTGGCTCCCTTACGATGCACAATCACTTCCGTTCCGTCTTCAAGCTTTTCTTTCCATGCAAAATTGTGATGATTTTCTATCATCCTCAATGGTTTCAAACCCAATTCTTTCCAAATTTTATTATGTATTTCATGATGATTATCCGAAGCATAATCGCCGGCAAGATTCATTGCAATCCAGTATTCAATCCCTTCTTCCGAATCCAGGTCGAGCCATGAAAGATTCTTTGCCTGGTTGGGCAGATTCAGCTTTTGTTTGGCTATATCGGAATATATCTTAGCTATTTTGGCGCCAAAGCCCCTCGAACCCGAATGTGACAGCAGGGCTATATATTTTCCTTTGGGGACATTTAACAAGTCATCATTTCCTGATACTTCAAGTATTCCCCATTCGGCAAAATGATTGCCTGCGCCTGATGTTCCGTGCTGACGGTAAGCCAGGTCTTTTAAATCCCTGATCACTTTTGTTGCCTGCCATTCCTTTTTATCAAACAGGCGGCTATTGAAATGATCTTTTGTTTCACTGCCAACACCAAAAACAGTTCTGCTGACAAGGGCTTTCTTTAATTTGTGTTTTTTCTGTTCAAATTTTTTAACAGGAATATTAAAAACCGACATGCACATGCGGCAGGCAATATCAACACCAACAGCATAAGGAATAACGACATTGTTTTTCGTAGCAAGCACTCCGCCGATAGGCAAACCGTATCCGACATGGGCATCGGGCATTAAAGCTCCTGTTAGTGAAACGGGAAGACTCATAGCAATGTCCATTTGTTCCAATGCCCCTTCTTCAATCTGCTCTTTCCCGAAAATTTTATAGTACAGAGGTTTTTCATGAAGGTTAAGGATTGGGCTTTCTTCCTTTGTTTGTAATTTTTTAAGATCCGTTTGCTTTTCGGATTCATTGATTAATTCAGCTAATGGCTTTAAAGCATCATTCCTGCTTACAAATGGTTGAGGATTATTAATTATTTGTTTAAAAAGAGTTAAGACTTCCTCCTTTTTGTACTGCTTAGTTTTTATCAGCTTTTTCCCAACCCTGCCAAATTTTTTAATACGCTGAATATCATAAATTCCAAGTTTGTTAAAGTCAGCCTGTGTAAGTTTTTCTTTTGTCATTATTCAGCTTTCACTTCAATATTGTCAACCCGCCAGGTAGCTGACATATCGTTGGTTGAAGTATATTGAAATGCCACATAAACATTCTGACCGGTATAAGATGAAATGCTGACATTGCCTGATCCGGTCCATGTAAAGCTGCCTGTAGAAAGTGTAGCTGATAAGGTAGTCCATGTTGCATTATTCGGATTGCCCATTCCATCATAATCTGTTGAGATTTTTATTTCTATTGGATTTCCGTCATAATTTTTGGCTGTTTCAAAAGTCAATGTTGCCGATGAATAGGCTGACAAATCCATTGCAGGAGAAATAAGCCAGTCATTATTAGTGTGGCTTCCGCTTTCAAAGCCGGTCATTTCAGCGCAAGGAGAATCATCGGGACCATAATTATTATCACGATCCCACACCTGTGTGCCAAGTAAGCTGATTCTTTCCCATACGCCCCAGCTATCATCAAAGTTCTCAGAAAATACAGTGGTTCCTCCTCCGCCACCGCTATTAATAATTACATCATCTACCCTGATAGAAGTAGATTCTGAATCGCTTCCTTTATATTTAAAAGCGATAGCAACATTTCCAATGAAATCAGCAAGTGAAACGGCTCCTGATTCAACCCAGTTATTATCACCGCTACCTGCATTTACCAAATTAGCTGAAAGCTCAGTCCATGTTGCTGTTTCAAAGTTAGTGCCATCAAAATCGGTAGAACCCATTACTGTAATTGGTTCATTTCCTGAATGCGCCCAAAAAGCCATTGCAGTTTTAAAAGATAATTCTTTATCACCATTTGTGTTAATTACCGGGGGTGTGATAAGCCAGGTTTCCATATTGCTTAATCCTGAGTTATACCCGGTTGCCTGGGCATATTTTTCACTTTGATAAGTTTTGCCTTGCCATCTTCTATCACCGGCAACTTTAATATTGGTCCAGCCGGTTAAATTCACATCGGTATAATTTTCCACCGAATCAAAATTCTCATTTACTTCTGCAACAGGATCAATAGGATCGCCGCCACCGCCGCCACATCGGTTGCCGGTAAGCTGGACTTCATTGATACTTCTGATCACAAGTTGAGCCTCTCCATTATATACGCTTGCAATAGCAACCAAAGAGCCATTTCCTTCGGGAAGAGTGTCGCTGGCAAAGTTGGCATAACCACTGGTTCGAATAATAATAGTATTACCGTCACAATCTTCAAGCATTCTGTTTACATCCTCATTATTAACAGCATCGGCAAAAGTAGTTCCCAGTTCTGAATCCATAAATTGAACCTCCTCAAGAAGTACAGGCCTCGATTGATAATAGTCAGTGTTTGTCGCTATTTGATTTATAGTAACAACTTCCGGTTCAATAAAGTGATTAACTGCGATTTTATAAATATTATCACCAACATCTAAATTACTAATTTGATAAAGATCGTGGTAAACACTAACTACAACATCGGCTAACAAAATGCGTATTGAATCACCAAGGCATAATCCACCTGGATTGAAAAATTGCAGTTGAATAGCACCGGTTTCGTCCTGAATATATGAACTCTCATAAATATTTCCTGAAGATTCATCCATAACTACCGTTGCAAAAAGTGAATAATTTGGAATAATCTTATAAGCACCGCCAAGTTCAATATACATCTGTTTAAGTTCTGCTATGGTAAGCACCTTTTCAGGATCGTATGGAATTGTGGAATAAGGCGGTTCATCGGGTATTTCTTTTACACAACCGGTTATTAAAATTGTTAATCCTGCTAACAAAACTGCTATTCCTGTTATTACTGATCTTTTCATTACTTTATATTTAAGTATTAGTTATTTGAACCAAAATTTAAAATCTAAAATTTATATTGAGATAATACTGTCGTCCATACAGGTAAAAATATTTTGGCGGAAATTTATTAATATCAAATGGATTATAACGATACTGCTCGAATCCGCCGAAAGCAAAATCCTGATTATCGAGCAGGTTGTTAACACTAAAGTTTACTGAGATATAATATTTATAATCAATTCTCCACGATTTTCCGATATACGCATCAATTGTAAAATTTGATTTGAATCTTTCCTGTTCTAATACAGTTTCTCTGTAGGGATAATCAGGCGTATAGTTAGTAACTGCTTCCGCTGTCCTGCGGTCCGGATTAATATCAATGTAAATATTATCGTAATAATTAAAATTAAATCCGGCAAAAATGTATTTTGAAGAAAAATATTTTACTCCGGCTGAAACTGCCGTTTGAGGAAACCCGCCAACCTTATAATTTTTCAGGTAAACAGTACGATTGCTCAACACCATAGCATTGTTATCAACTGATATGGTAGCTGAAGGGCGTGAATCATAATAATACTCTCCTGTTGCTAATACGCCAAACAAAGTAAAATTCTGTGATACTTTTCCCTCAATAGCTGCTTCCACGCCGTAATGAATTTTATCAACGCCTGTCATCTGATAGTTTACAAAACTTCGCAAAACATCATGGTAATAACTCCTGGCATATATCTGGTCAACAAATTTTGTGTAATAAAATGTTGCCCTGGCTTTAATATATGGAGACCTGAAAATATAACTAACATCTCCTGACATTATCTTTTCATTTGTAAGGTTGTCAACAACCTGGTTCCTGGTACGGGGTGAAATATAAGCTGTCCTGAAAAACGGAGCACGTGTAAGATACATTGCATTTGCATCAACAAAATGCCTTCCGGTTATTTTATATATTGCACCGCCTTTCAACCCATAATTAGTAAAACTTTGTTTCTTTGAATCGCCGTAAGAGTTATCGGGGAATTTTCCGTTTCTCATGTGCCCAGTCCTCCAGAACTGATCAAACGAAAGTTCGCCTCCAACAAAAAAATCTACTTTACCATAAGAAAAATCACCCTGGACAAAAAGATTATATTTGTTAATAGTACCTGTATAATCATAACCAAATTTATCACCCTCTTTTATTATTTGGTTTGGATGGTTAAGGTCGTTCTGGATTTCCGGCGAGTATTTCGGGAAATCTCTTTCTGCATATTTATCAATATTCAGATAAAAATCACCTCCTAAAAGGTCATCCACAACTTTAAACTTAAAGCCTTTATACCATGAAAGGTTAAGCCCTCCTGAGATAGTAACATTTTCATTCAGCTCTTTATTCAGATTTATGTTTGCCCCAACATGGCTTTTATCATAATGCCTGTCTTCGACAATATAGTTTGAGAGATGCCCGATATAAGTATTTCCTTCAATCCCGTTGGCATTCTCGACAGGATAGAGATTCTTTCTATTTATAAAATAAAATCGGTCCCAATTAATTTGCCTGAAGTTTTTATCATTTTCCCACTTATTTAAACGTTCTTCAGGGCTATACCTTCCAAAATCTTTATTATAACTCGGCAAGTTTTTATAATAATCAGGACGAGGATCAGCTACATCGTACCAGTCCAATGCAGTTCCTCCGCCTCTTCCAAAAGAATAATATACCGAAGAAGTAAGTGTTGTTTTTTCGTTCATTGTCCAGTAATGACTTAAAATAAACATTGGCTGGTGATAATTATTTATCCTGGCATTCCGCTTTTCACCGTTCTGATAACCCCAGTAAGGATTATAATAGTTTGTTCCTGCTAAGTCATAAGCTTCCTGGACACTGACACCATTCTTGCCGCGTTTGTTTGGTGCACCAAAAGCAATCAATCCTATGCTGTGCGATTTGTTGATTTTTTTCTCAGCAGATAAAAAATAGCTCCAGGCATCATAAAAAGTTCCTTCAACATAACCTTCCTGTGCCCATCTTCTTGAGCCGGAAAGAGTAAATGCCCAGCCATTGTCCATTAATCCGGTTGAGGCAAGAAACATTAACCTGTTTCTGTAACTTCTGTTTGTTGCTGAATAAGTGAATTTTTGCCCTTTACTGAAAGATGAAGCCCTGGTAACCATATTTGTTACGCCTCCTATTTCTCCGAAAGTATATTTTGAAGATGCAATACCGGTTTCAATTTCTTTATTTCTGACAGCATCATTCAATCCTCCCCAACTCGACCAGTACGCTCTTCCGGTTTCCATATCATTTAACGGTATGCCATTTATGAGCACGCTTGTGTTCTCCGAACTATACCCACGAATTTTAAACCTTGTTTGTCCAAAGACATATCCGGCAGTTGATACAAAAATGTCACGCGAAGATTGCAATAATCCGGATATTCCCTGGTCTATATCGTCATCTTCAAGTTCTGTTGCAAAAACTGTTATTTGGGGAATGTAATCCTTGCTCGCCTTCAATAACAATGAGTCTTTAGTTTGAATAAACAAAGTGTCTTCCGTTTGAGCAAACAGAAATGTAATATTAATAGTGAATAATAAAAGGATAAATATTTTTTTCATATTATGTATCTTAAACCCGAAAAAAATTGATGGGAAGCAAAATTAATTAAAATGCTTTATCAAAGAATGAATATTAATAATATTTTTGTTTTTTGAAATTTATACAGATACACTTAAAATATATTAAAATGAAAAGATTGTTTTCTTTTACAATAACTGCCTTGCTGTTGGGCATGGTGTTCAGTCAAACCCTGTTTTCGCAGGAGGGAAAAAAATATAAAGTTGTCGGCATAGGATTCTATAACCTGGAAAACCTGTTCGATACAATTAATGATGTTGAATTATTAGTAAGCGAGGAATTTACTCCCGATGGACCAAAGCAATGGACTTCTGACAGGTATTATGAAAAACTCGGTAACATGGCAGAAGTAATTTCACGTGTCGCAATTGATGTTACTCCTGATGGTATAGCTATTCTCGGAGTATCCGAGATAGAAAACCGGAGTGTTTTGGAAGATCTTGTTAAAGAGGACGCTATTGCAGGCAGGAACTATAAAATCGTTCATTACGACTCTCCTGACAGAAGAGGTGTGGATGTTGGATTGCTTTACAATCCTAAATATTTTGAAGTTACCGCAAGTAAAAGCTATTTGTTCAGCATGGAAGACACAAGTTTTCGCTCACGTGATCAGTTGGTTGTTTCTGGTTTGCTTGATGGAGAAAAAATTCATATCATTGTTAATCACTGGCCATCCAGGAGTGGTGGTGAAAAAAAGAGCCGACCCAAAAGAAATGCTGCCGGCGACCTCTCACGCCATATCGTTGATTCATTATTGAATTTGGATAAAAATGCCAAGATATTGGTTATGGGCGACCTGAATGATGACCCTGTGAACCCGAGCGTAAAAGAACATCTTAGAGCAAAAGGAAAAGAAAGCCAGTTGGAAGAAGGCGATTTGTTTAACCCGATGTATAAAATGTACCAGGATGGAATCGGCTCGCTTGCATATCGTGATTCATGGAATATTTTTGACCAGGTCATTATCTCACAGGGATTACTCGGGAAAGACAAGTCGGATTATAAATTTCATAAAGCAAAGGTTTTTAATAATAATTTCCTGCTTCAAAAAGAAGGCAGGTATGCCGGTTATCCATTAAGAACATTCGGGGGTGGTGTTTACCTTGGCGGCTACAGCGACCATTTTCCGGTGTATATTTATTTGATAAAAGAAGCTGATTAATAGTCGGAGACTATCGTTTATTTGCGACGTAGTCTGGAGACTACGCCGAACGTTCGGCGTAGATTTTATCTACGTCGAAGTAGTTTGTAACTACCAAAAATATTTATCATTTTTTCAAAAATTTGAATTATGACTACAGGCTATAGAATAAAAGACCAAAGAGCCATTTATTTCTTGACTTTTCAAATTATCCATTGGATTGATTTGTTTACAAGGATAGAATACCGGAATATTGCTGTTGATAGCTTTAAATATTGCCAGAAACATAAAGGGCTTACGATATTTGCATGGGTGATTATGTCGAATCATATACATATTTTATGCAGGAGTGAAGTAAATGATTTGTCGGGAACAATCAGGGATTTTAAAAAATTTACAAGTAAACAATTTTGGCAGGTAATTAACTCACCAATTGAGAGCAGGAGAAAATGGTTGGTTAATCTTTTTGAATTTGAAGCGCGTAAACACAAAAGAAATGAGAACTTTCAAATTTGGACACATGAAAATCATGCGGAAGAAATTTACTCAAATAAGTTTATCGATCAAAAAACTAATTACATACACATGAATCCTGTTCATGCAGGGATTGTTCAAAATCCTGAAGAATATTTGTATTCAAGTGCTATGAATTATGCAGGCGAGAAAGGATTGCTGGAAGTTGAAATTTTGAAATAGTTCGTTATTAGATAGTTGGATACTATCGTTTATCTGCGACGTAGTCTGGAGACTACGCCGAACCTCGATCGCCGAACGTCAAAAGTTTAGCCGACGTTCGGCGTAGATTTCATCTACATCGAACCTTTTATGTCCCCTCCTCCAAACATTACAAAACCTTTTAAAATGAGGGTTTTTTTCGGATCATTTTGCCCGCTTGTCGAAACTGATCTTTTATCGGAAAAACCACCAAGAATGCTGGTTACTTTATTAATTACAGCCCAGTCGTTTGGCACAGTGAGGCTCGAACCCCCAAACATATAAAAAAGTTCAATTATATTTGTTTCCGATGATAATTCAGCATCGGTTAAGTCAATTTCCGAACCGCCAAAAATTGATGTTATCTTACCACCCTTGAAGTTCTTAATAGAAATCTTCCTTTCCGACCCACTGAAAATATTGAATTCATCAATGAACTCTTCGTCATTTTCTTCCTTATGATGAAAATCCGGCTGCCCCGGTTGCCTTCTCCCTAAGCCGTGCCTGAAAATTATAAATACACCCACCGCAATCAGGAGAATCGGCCAGAAATTCCGGCGAAAATTGTAGGGAAGGTTAAAAATTTCGGGCAATAAAAAGAATGCGCCAATGGCAATTAATATAAACCCTGTAACCCTGCTCTGGGTAAAGAAAAGATTATAAACGCCTATTACTATCAGCAGCATTTGCCACGAAATAATAATGTCATCCACATTTGGTGAGAAAAGACGAAGCTGATGAAGTAAAATGGCTAAGCCTGCAACGATAATAATTATTCCAAATCCAAATGTACGATTTTGATTGTGTGAAGTCATGATTTTTTAGTTTTTAGGATTAACATTAATTTATAATAATACAAAGGTAAAAATAAATCCTAAATAAAAATATAGGGTTCTTATCTTTAACGAGAGTTTGAAATTTT
>JAIORT010000327.1 GCA_021107975.1 Bacteroidales bacterium
CAAACTTGATGACATCTGGGAATTTCTCAAAAAAATTGAAAAAGATAACAGAAAAAAAGCTGATATTTTATCTTATGCAGGTTGTTGGAAAAACCTTGACAAAAACTTAATAGACGACCTGACAATTAATCTTGGAACAAAAAGACTAAAAGAAGACAAGAGGGGAATATAAATGAAAGAAACCTTAATTGATACGGATATTCTATCTTACTACTTCAAAGGTGACAGAAAAGTAGTTGAAAACTGGAAGAAAAAATAGCACTGCCCACAACATAAAGGACGGGATTAATTGAGGCTCGAATATTATTCCCTTTTGCTCATTTCAGTTTGCAACTGAAATGCAGCCAGATACCTGCAATTTGTAATTGCAAAATATTCTTGTATTAAATTTGATTACATCTGTCTGCATCGCTTATGCATAGCTTCAGCGGAGCAAAGCCGACAAGGCAGTCCGGTGTCTAACGTCCTTGAAGTTTCAAATTTCAAGGTGCAGGGCGGGCTGCAACTCGAAACCCACACCAATAATGATGATTGGAACGAAGAAAATTTTCCATACGATTTCAACTCTTGATTGACGTTAAAAGCTGACAATTACATCAACCTTATTTTCAAGGGTTAACTATAGTTTTACAATCCTGATACTTTGCTGACCCTCCTCATTACTGATCACAAGGTTATAATATCCTGCAGGAATAGAATTGCTAAAATTTAATACTTCCTCATTATTTCCTTCCTGTTTGTGTTGATTTGAAATAAAAGATTGTACAATACTTCCCTTTATGTCATATAAGTCGATAGTAATTATTTCTTCCTTTTGGAGGATGTATTTCAAAGTTGCATTTGAATATATTGGGTTTGGGTATATTAACAAGTGACTCTGGGTTTCGGAAAAATTTAAAATCCCTGTTTCCAAGCCTGACAGGTATCTTGCAACAGCAATAACATAACCCGAACCTCCAATATCAGAAAATCCGGCTAAAACAATTCTATTATCGGGTTGAATTGCAACAGAATTGCATTGCTCAAATGAACCGCCAAAATCAGTAATAACTGCACCAAGAAACCCAAATGAAAGGTCCTGGCTGCCATCGTTATTATACCTGAACATGCCAAAATTAGTACCATTAATGTCTTGAGTTAACCCTACAAGTAATATTTTTCCGTCTTCCTGTAAAGCCACTGAATAGCCTTGATCCACATATTCATTTATAAAATTAGAAGTAACCTTTCCATCATAATCAAATGAATTATCTAAACCGCCGTCTGTTGTGTAGCGTGCAAGGGCAAAATCCAAACCGGTAGAAAGTTCGACCCATCCACCAAGAATTATTTTTCCGTCAGTTTGTATAACAACCGACCGTGCTTCATCATACAGTCCCTCAAAATCTGTGGTAACCTTTCCGCCAACCCCAAATGAATTATCAAAAGAGCCATCGGTATTGTACCGTACCAATGAAAAATCAATATTTGAATTTTCATCAGAGGAAATCCCGGCAGCAACTATTTTTCCGTCAGTTTGTACAGCTATTCCATACGCAATAGCACCTTTGGTTGAAAAGGTTGTCAATATCTTTCCGTTTGTGCCAAAAGAACTATCAAGGCTTCCATCCTGATTATAACGGGCTATCGCAAAATTGTTGTAGTTGCCATTATAAGCCTGTCCTGCCAGAAGTATTTTCCCGTCGTCCTGGAGCGCCATTGCATTTGCTATATCATCATCATTATTATTAAAAATTGTAGTAACCAAACCTCCCGTACCAAAAGAATCATCTAAGCTTCCGTCACTATTGTAGCGGGAAAGTGCAAAAGCCCCGTTTAAGGTATTTAAGTTACATGAAACCCCTGCTGCAAGTATTTTCCCATCGGGTTGTATTTCTAATGCATATACACCTTCACTCGAATTACCAAAGTCGGTGGTTACTTTACCATCCTGATCAAATGTATTATCAAGGCTTCCATCAGTATTGTAACGGACCAGTGCAAAATCAAAAGAGTTTGATACATTATATGTTGATCCCGCTACAACAATTTTTCCGTCTTCCTGAATGGCAACTGCATAGCCCTGATCATCATAGTTTCCAAAGGATGTCGTAACTTTTCCGTCCCCATCGAACGTATCATCAAGCATTCCGGGCTGGGCTAACGCTATTGAGAAGTAAAATAGTACGAAACCAATTGAGAGTATAAATAATACTAACTTTTTCATAGTGGTGTGTTTTAAGGCGAATAAACAAATTTATAACTACAAAAATATATAAAAAATGGAAACTCGAATAATTGCCCCCCGCTCTTTCGGATTTATATTTGCAATCCGAAAGTTAATACCCGGGGATTCGCAATCCCCTTTTCAAATAAATAAATCCTTTTGGTATAAACCGGATTACAAATCCTATGATTAATAGGTTCAGGATTGCAAATCCTGAACAGCTTGGGGGTACCTGCAATTTGTAATTGCAAAATATTCTTGTATTAAATTGGATTACACCTGTCTGCATCGCTTATGCATAGCTTCAGCGGAGCAAAGCCGACAAGGCAGGAATTCCGGTGTCTAACGTCCTTGAAGTTTCAAACTTAAAGGTATAGGGCGGGCTGCAACTCGAAACCCGCACTAATAATGATGATTGGGACGAAGAAAATTTTCCATACGATTTCAACTCTTGATTGACGTTAACAGTTGACAATTACATCAACCTTATTTTCAAGGGTTAACTATAGTTTTACAATCCTGATACTTTGCTGACCCTCCTCATTACTGATCACAAGGTTATAATATCCTGCAGGAATAGAATTGCTAAAATTTAATACTTCCTCATTATTTCCTTCCTGTTTGTGTTGGTTTGATATAAAAGATTGCACAATACTTCCCTTCATGTCATATAGGTCGATTGAAATTATTTCTCCCTTTTGCAGGCTGTATTTTAAAGTAGCACTCGAATAGATGGGATTTGGGTACACCAATAATTGACTTTGATTGTCGGAAAAATTTAATACCCCTGTTTCCAGGCCTGAAATAAATCTTGCAATTGCAAAAGCACTTTCACCTCCATCTGCTGAATATCCTGCTAAAATAATTTTTTTATCGGGCTGAATTGCTACAGAATAGCTTCTTTCATTTGGGTCGCCAAAATCTGCAACTGTAAAACCCCACATTCCAAATGAAAAATCATAGCTTCCATCAGTATTATACCTGATCATTCCAAATTTATCAACATCACCGGTACTTCCGAATGATCCGGCAAGTATTATTTTCCCATCTTCCTGTAAAACTACTGAATAGCCCCAATCAGGATATTGGTTGAGGAAGCTGGAAGTAACTTTTCCGTCCTCGTCAAATGAGGTGTCCAAAAAACCATCGGTATTGTAGCGTGCCAGGCCGAAATCATAGCCATTGGCCGTATAGGCGGTTCCACCCACAACAATTTTCCCATCTGGTTGGATGACAATTGACCGTGCCTTATCAATGTTCCCATTAAAATCTGTCATCATTTTACCATCAAACCCAAATGATGCATCAAATGAGCCATCGGTGTTGTACCGGACTAAACCAAAGTCTGACAACCAACTTCCGTTATTTGAATAACCCACAGCAATTATTTTCCCATCTGCTTGTACAGCTATCCCATAAGCTGCATCATGATAGCCAAGAAAGTCTGTTGTGATCTTTCCACCTGTGCCAAACGAATTATCAAGGCTCCCGTCAGTATAATATCTTGCAATAGCAAAATCTTCACAGTTTCCATCTTCTTGTGTCATTCCTGCCAACAGTATTTTTCCATCATCCTGGAGTGCCATAGCATAAGCTACATCATAACCGGTAAATACAGTAGTAACCAAACCCCCTGCGCCAAAAGAACCGTCGAGGCTCCCATCAGTATTATACCGGGCCATTGCAAAAGTAGGTGAAATAGTATTTTGGGAATAACCTGCGGCAAGTATTTTTCCATTGGGTTGTATCTTTAATGCAACGGCAGCATCTATTGAACTATTAAAGTCGGTGGTTACTTTGCCATCCATATCAAATGAATTATCCAGTGTGCCATCCGGGTTAAGGCGGACCAACGCAAAGTCAAAAGAGTTTGGGCCTGAAGGATTGTAGGAATATCCGGCAACAACAATTTTCCCGTCCTCCTGGATGGCAACTGCATAGCCAATATTTTCAATAACTCCAAAGTTTAATGTAAGTTTGCCATCCCCGTCGAATGTCTCATCAAGCGATCCGGGCTGGGCTATTGAAATTGAAAAATTGAATAGGGTAAAAGCAACTGAAAATAGAATTAATAATGACTTTTTCATAACGGTGTTCTTTAAGGTGAATAAATAAATATATAACTACAAAAATATATAAAAAATGGAAACTCGAATAATTGCCCCCCGCTCTTTCGGATTTATATTTGCAATCCGAAAGTTAATACCCGGGGATTCGCAATCCCCTTTTCAAATAAATAAATCCTTTTGGTATAAACCGGATTACAAATCCTATGATTAATAGGTTCAGGATTGCAAATCCTGAACAGCTTGGGGGTACCTGCAATTTGTAATTGCAAAATATTCTTGTATTAAATTGGATTACACCTGTCTGCATCGCTTATGCATAGCTTCAGCGGAGCAAAGCCGACAAGGCAGGAATTCCGGTGTCTAACGTCCTTGAAGTTTCAAACTTAAAGGTGCAGCGGTTTATATTTTGTTAAAAAAATTAACTCTATTTTAACAAGCCCTATTTATCAAGTATATATCTTTGCACCTTTTTATGAGTTACCCTACCCTGAAGAGGCTGTGTGAAAACATAAAAAGAAATTTTGCTACGGCATTTATGCCGTAGATTACATTACATCAAGAACTTGGGCTTTAGCCCTTAACTGGCTGGTCTTAATGGCTAAAGCCAATTATTCGGTTCGATATTTATAACCACGGCATAAATGCCGTAGCAAAAAAATACAATTAAAACTTCGTTTTCACACAGTCTCTTCAGGGTAGGGATAAAAAAATATACTATGGCAAACATCAGATTTAAAGCATTAGAAGTCGCTTTTTCCCGAAAAAGGAAGAAGTTTGAAATTCCAAAAGAAAAGGTTTCGGAATATTTTGGAGAAAAAACATTCAACAGGAATGCAATGCAGGAATACCTTACACAGGAAGCATACCAAAAACTTATCAATGCCATTGAAAAAGGAGAAACCATTGAAAGAAAAATTGCCGACCAGATAGCAGCAGGGGTCAAATCGTGGGCTATAAATAAAGGAGCAACTCATTATACACACTGGTTTCACCCCTTAACAGGAAATACTGCTGAAAAACACGATGCTTTTATTGTACCTATTGAAGGTGGTAAAGCCATTGAGAATTTCCAGGGGAGTGAACTGATTCAGCAAGAGCCGGATGCCTCAAGCTTTCCGAGCGGAGGTATAAGGAATACTTTTGAAGCCAGGGGATATACGGCATGGGATCCGTCATCTTTTGCTTTTATTATGGAAAATACATTGTGTATCCCAACTATTTTTATTTCATATACAGGCGAAGCGCTCGATTATAAAACACCTTTATTAAAATCCATTTCTGCTCTTGACAGGGCAGCCACCGATGTATATAAATATTTTGACAAAAAAGTTAATAAAGTTTATGCTACGCTGGGATTGGAGCAGGAATACTTTCTTGTTGATTCGGCTTTATTTAAAGCACGCCCTGACCTGACGCTTACAGGCAGAACAGTATTCGGTCATGCTTCTGCCAAGGACCAACAGTTGTCGGACCATTATTTTGGTACTATCCATGAGCATGTGATTGATTTTATGCAGGACATGGAATACGAGGCACATCGTTTGGGTATTCCTGTTAAAACACGCCATAATGAGGTAGCTCCAAACCAGTTTGAATGTGCACCGGTTTATGAAGAGACAAATATTTCGGTTGACCATAACCAATTACTGATGCACCTGATGGAGAAAGTAGCGCGCAGGCATGATTTCCAGGTTTTGTTACACGAAAAACCTTACAAAGGAGTCAATGGCTCTGGTAAACATAACAACTGGTCTATTGCTACTGATACAGGAGTTAATATTCTTTCTCCGGGAAAAACACACACTTCCAATTTCCGTTTCCTTACTTTTATTGTGAATGTACTTAAAGCAGTTGACAAATATGCCGATGTTTTAAGAGCTCACGTTGCATCGTCAGGAAATGAACATCGCCTTGGAGGACATGAAGCGCCGCCTGCTGTTATTTCTGTTTTTATCGGTTCCCAAATATCACAATCGCTGGATGAAATTGAGAAGCAGGTTAAAAAGGGTAAAATGAACGCTAATGGATTTGACCTGAATATCAGTATTCCGAAAATTCCTGAAATCTTACTCGATAACACCGACAGAAACAGGACTTCTCCTTTTGCCTTTACAGGTGATAAGTTTGAGTTCAGAGCTGTAGGGTCATCAGCAAACTGTGCAAACGCAATGACCGCCCTGAATACCATTGTTGCCGACCAGCTTAAAGAGTTTAAAATTGATGTTGATCAATTAATGAATAAAAATGTCAGGAAGGATGAAGCAATATTTCAGGTTATTAAAAGGTATATTAAAGAATCGAAAAAAATAAGGTTCGAAGGGAATAATTACAGTGAAGAATGGTTGAAGGAAGCTGAAAAACGCGGATTATCAAACATTAAAAATACACCACAAGCACTTAAGGCTTTAGTTTCGAAGCAAACAGTCAAATTGTTTGAAGATTGCAAAGTTTTATCGAAAAGAGAACTGCAAGCACGGTTTGAAATCCAGCTCGAAAATTATACCAGGAAGATACAGATTGAATCGCGGGTTTTGGGAGATCTTGCGAAAAATCATATTATACCAATTGCTATCAGGTATCAGAATACACTTATCGAAAATGTCAGAGGATTGAAAGAAGTGCTCGACTCCAAAACTTTTGTGAAGCTTTCGAGGAATCAAATGCAGACCATAAAGGAAGTTTCGGAACATGTGGAAGAAATAAAAGATAAGGTGGCGCTGATGCTGGAAGAGCGGAAAAAAGCGAACAGGATTGAAGATACGGAGGAACAAGCATTGGCATACAACCAAAATGTATTTCCATACTTAGATGAAATAAGGCAGCACGTGGATAAACTGGAATTGATGGTGGATGATGAGTTATGGCCATTGCCCAAGTATAGGGAGTTATTGTTTATTAAATAATTACTAAAAATGATATACATTTGTGTCGAATAATTGTTTTAATAAAAGTAATCTTTAACAAAATTAATTAAAATGAAAAAATTAACAATTCTGTTTTCGATAATTATGGTAGTTATCATCATTATGATCAGTTGCAAGAAAAAAGATGATGAACCTGATCCGGAACCAAAAAAGAAGTACGCCTGGGTTTCAGGAGACGCGGATAGTACCGGATATGGTATGATTCTATTTTCTGCTGATGGCGGAGAAACCTGGCAAAGACAAGGACAGGGTTCGACTGCCCTGCAAGGTATTAATGTGATTGATATTTGGGCATTAGATGAAAATAATATTTGGGCAACAGGGAGTAAGAATGTAATACTGCGAACTAATGATGGAGGCCAAACCTGGACTCAAGTACCGGCTCCGGCAAATAAGTCGAACCCAGAACTCCTTTCTATTTCTATTGTGAATAATACTAATATTTGGATCAGTGGTTCCGGTGGAACCGTGTATAGATCAACCGATGGTAATTCTTTTACTCAGGTTGGTGATACAACCTTCTTTCACAACGGACTAATGCAGGGAATCTGGGCTATCAGCCCTGAGAAGGTTTATGTAGTTGGCGGGATTGGTGCTAAAGGTGAAAGAGGGTTTATCGGTTTTACACTTGACGGAGGTGCTACATGGGATTCGATTCATCTGGAAAACGATTATAATAGAAACGAATGGATCAGTGTAGTTTCTTCCGGGAATACGATTGTCGTTTACGGAGGAAAGTCACATTACGTAGTCAGCACCGATGGCGGAACAATATGGATGAATGATTCGGTTCCTGCTCCAGGTGGCGGAGGCGGAGCAGATATTAACCATCTGATCATGCTCAATTCTCAAACCTGGTGGGGTGCATTCGATATGGGCCATATTTTTCTCACAACCGACGGCGGAACTACATGGACTGACCAACCAACAGGACAGGGAGGTGAATTTCTGGTTGGAATTGATACCTGGGACAGCCAGTTGGCATTGACAGTTGGAGCACTGGCAGGATGGCCCCCTGAAGGAGTAATCCTTAAAACTACCAATGGAGGAACTTTGTGGGAGACGAAGCATACATACAACACCTATTTGAATAAAGTCTCATGCATCGAGCAATAATCTCCACAAAAACCTGACAGGTTTGACTTACAATAAAACCTGTCAGGTTTCAACCACTTTTACATCTGCTTATGTTTGATCTGATAAAACAACCCTCTTTCCTGTCGAACAGATTCAATTTTATCATCTGCTTCCAAGACATCAAGATACTTGTTAACTTCATTAATATGTGTTCCTAAAATTTTTGCAAGATCATCAAGAGTGCATGGTCTTCTGAAAATAGTTTCCAAAATTGCCGATTCCATATCCGAACGATATGATTTAATGTCTTTTCGTTCAGGGGCAGATGCAA
>JAIORT010000188.1 GCA_021107975.1 Bacteroidales bacterium
ACCGGGCACCTTTGCACAAATTGACGATATTAAAGAAGCACAGAAGATAATTATCCTTAGTGCTGATGTATCTGTTCACAATCATGAAACACACCCCAAATTACGTCGTTGGGACCAGGGGAGTGATGTCATTCCGGTAACATCCGATCCGATCAAACTTGAAAAAGGAATCGAAATCCGGTTTTCCGGGGAAAATTTTAAAACAGGCGACTACTGGGTGTTTGCTGCCAGAACAGCCACTGCTGATGTGGAACGGCTTGTTGATGCACCGCCAATGGGTATCAAGCACCATTATTGTAAGTTAGCCCTGATTACCTGGCATGAGCGAAACCATGGAAAATGGCGCGCTGAGGTAAGGGATTGCCGTTCTGATTTTCCTTCCTTAACTGAAATATGTGCGGAAGATATTTGCTTTGATAACAGTGAATGCGATTTTGTGGATACTGAAACCGTACAGGATGCAATTGACCGTCTGTGCCGGTCTAATAACTTGCGTCATCATAACAAACACTTGCATGGGTGGGGAATTGTCTGTGGTTTACAGGTACACTGCGGAACTGAAGACGAAGATGGAATAAAAACTGTTAAAGTTCGTAAAGGCTATGCAATTGATTGTAACGGGAATGACCTGCTGATCAAGAGGGATGAGATAGTAAGGATAATGGAAATGATTCCCGATAATCTCCTATCTGAAGGTAACGATGGGGAGGTTTGCCTTACACTTGGTCTTGACGAGAATAATCAACTTGTTTTTAATGTGGAGGAATATGATCCTTCCGGCAAATCACATTCATGGAGGGGCGGAGCGCTACTGAATAATATTTACAGCAATTGCATTGAACCCCTTGTTGAATTTTTTAAAAAAGAAATTACCGGAAATGGTGGGGAAAAAAAACTTGTTGGTTTACATCAAAAACGACTCACTGTTTTGCTCAATTTAGTGATCCAGTATCTCAATCCCGAATATGGCAATAAGGTTTACCTGTCTCCCCAGGAAGATGAAATTTTAGAGAATTTATATAATGAAATAAAAGAACTGTTAAGAAGCAAGACCTTCTGCGCTATGTTTGAAAATATCCAACAGTTCCCCGATTATCCTGATGAATTTGATGTTTCTACCATTTTTGGAAAAGGATTTCGTCATACCCGCCTGCGAATCGATCATCAATCGAAAAGAGCTTATACAATTGGTGGTATGGATTCACCAGCCGGCAGCCATAAGATTCATGTTTATGATCTGGGAACGGAAAAAATGGTTGCTGAACTGGAGTTTCCGGGAGGTGAAGGAATAAAAGTGCAGGATGTTGCCTTTTCTGATGAAGGAGATAAACTATATGCTGTCGCCATCCTCAATGATGAAGATAGTATTTTCGCTGTTGCCGATATTATTGATGCTACTGAGCTTTCTTATCAATGGAATCCGATTTCCACGCATTGTGATATTGAATTGGTAACGTTAGCTACAGCTCCCGGCATTTCCAACAATGTGTATGCTATAGGCAAAGGAATCGGACTTTTTGTGATTGATCCGAATAATATTGAACCAGGGTTGGTACCGGCTGTTATATTTGATGCGGCAGGTCACCTGGTGATTGATGAGCAAGGAGCCAGGGCGTATGCAACCAACCGTGAGAATCTGAATGACCCATTGAAATATAACCAGGTAACTGGTATGTATCTGGAGGAACTCGGATCGCCAACTCAATCATTCATCATGATGGGTCCAAATGGAATCCCTTTGACTGGTGAAGATGATATCGAGATCGCAACACATGGGAATAGTAGGCGACTCTGCGTGGTAGCCAACGCACTACCAGGCAGTAATACCGAAAGCAAACAACTGCTGTTATATAATATTACTGATCAGGGTTCTGGTCAGCAGTATCCCGATTACGTTGTTGATTTGGGTGAAAACACCGATATACGCCTGGAATATAATCGGGTTACAAACTATTTAATGGCTGCTTATGAGGACAGTTACCGTGTCAGGATCGTGGATATCTTTAATATTGAGAATCCCCACATGGTGGACACATATCATCACCCTGTACAGATCTTTCCACAAGGTATTGCTATGGATAATTCTTCCGACATCCCAAAGACTTACGTGTTTAATTGGATCAGCAATACCATTAACCCAATTCCTGCAGACCGTTTCAAACCAGATTATATATTTCCACTTGATCCATTAATTAATTATCGAAATGATGTATTTGAAGCGTTTGCCGATTTATTAGGCAGATTTTTTCAGTATCTTAAAGATTGTATATGTGATCAATTTTTAATAAATTGTCCGGAATGTGATGAAGAGGATAAAATATACCTTGCATGTATCAGTATTAGGGATAATCAGATTTACAAAGTTTGTAACTTTTCAAAGCGAAAATATATAAAATCATTTCCGGTACTTGATTACTGGTTGTCGTTTATACCTGTTGCTCCTATAATAAGAAAAATTTTTGAAAAAGCATGTTGCACCGTGCTGCCAAGCCTTTTCAGTAATTTTACTACCGGCGACTCTTCCGGGACCGGTACTCGTGTGAAAGGATCTCAGGTGAAATGGGGATATGCCAGTTATCAAAACTTTAATATAAAAGGACAATTCACGGAAAGAAAAGACCATGTAAATACTATACAGGCGTTGGCAAAGGACTGGATGGGAAATCTGTCAATGAAACAAGTAGCAAAACCTGAAAAGAAGGTGAAACAAAGCGCTATGGTTGGGAAGTCGCTGGATGAGGTAAAACGAAAATTATCCAGGGCAAATATTACGGTTGAAAAAGTTGAAACTTACGATCCCGTAAAAGGTCCGCGGAACCTGAGGAAATTCACCGTAGCTCCAACCCGTTTAAAAGAAAATTCCCGTGTAATTCTTTATGAACAGAATGGGAAAGTCCGCTATTATGCTTTAGCAGAAAAAGAACCAATGCAAGTTGAAGAACTTCGTAACAAGGTTGAAGCCCAGGAGACAAAACTTGAGGAAGTAAAAGGTCTTCAGGAAGAGGTAGTCAATCTTAAAACCCAAATGACACAGGTGCAGGGGGAACACCAGAAAGCTATTGACGCCCGAAATAAGGAAATTACAAATCTGAAAAATACAGTAGAACAATTTAAGAAAAACATAGTTGATATCGAGTCATTGAAAAAACAAGTCGATCAACTAACTCCACGGAAAAAACCAACCAAACCACGAAGAGGTGGCGGGGAATAAGAAAACGATAGAGCCACTTGTCTCCTGTATTATGCCTACCTGTAACCGGCGCGAGTTTGTCCCGCAGGCAATCCGCTATTTCCTGAGCCAGGATTATTCAAACAAAAAATTATTGATTGTAGATGATGGTGCTGAAAGTGTGTCTGAACTGATCCCGGATCATACCCAGATACGTTACTTAAGGCTCTCCGGAAAACAAAAACTGGGGACAAAGCGCAATTATTGTGTTCTTGAGAGCAAAGGTGATCTTATTATGCACTGGGATGATGATGACTGGATGGCACCTTACCGGATCAGCTACCAGGTGCGGGAATTATTAGAAAAAAAGGTGGAAGTGTGTGGTTTACAACAAATGCTGTTTTATAATTTAGAAAACGGTTATAGCTGGTTATATCGATATCCAAAGAATGAACGAAACTGGTTAGCAGGAGGTTCGCTTCTCTATACCAGGGACTTTTGGAAACAGGCTCCATTTCCGGATGTTCAGGAGGCGTCGGATACTCGCTTTGTGTGGTCACGTAAATTAAATTCTTATACCTCCCTGGATGACTACCGTTTTTATGTAGCAATGATCCATAGCCGCAACACAAGTCCGAAAAAGACAAACAACAGCCTGTGGAAACCTTATCCTGCTGAAGAAATGCGAATCCTTTTATCCCGCGATTGGGATTTCTATTCCAGTTTTCACAAATCTGGGTTACGGCAAAAAGAATACCATGGTAGGAGAGTGTTTCAATTGAATAATTATAAGCCTGTATCGGCATGTCTTCTCTCTTATAAAAGACCGAATAACCTCCAGTTAATCATCGATAGCATCCATGATTATCCATTCATAGACGAAATCCTCGTCTGGAACAATAATCCAAATGCAAAACTCTCCCTCCTTGGGGAAAAAGTTAGGATTATTGAATCAGAAGAGAATATGATATGTTACGGAAGATTTCTTTGTGCAAAAAATGCCAGAAATGAAGTTATTTATACGCAGGATGACGATGTTATCGTCCGGAATGTTACAGGACTTTATAAGCATTTTTTAAATGATAAATCCTGTATTACTCATGCGCTTAGCAGAAATCATTTCCGCCAGCATGGTAATTACATATATCCTGATGGACAGGTTGCGCTATTGGGTTGGGGTTCCTTTTTTCGAAAGGAATGGATCGAAGTTATCGATACATATTTGAATTCTTACGAATCAGATTTTACATTCAAACGTGAGGCTGATATCATGTTTTCTTTATTATTGGGCAAACGTCATAATACGGTTCCAGCCCAAATTGAAATGCTCCCGGATCATAGTACTTCCGGTATTGCACTCTATCGTGAGAAAAAGCATGAGCTTTTCAGGACACTTGCTATAAATCGGGCACTGAAATCACTTCGCAAGTCTAAAAGTCATAATAAACCGGTAACATGGAATGTAGTAATTCCATGTCGAAATTATGGGAAATACCTGGAAGAAGCAGTGTTTTCAGTACTTCACAATAAAGCTGATTATGTAATTACTATTGTGGATGATTCTTCAACTGATAATACATTAAAAATTAGTAAAAATCTTATTACGAAATATCCCTTTATTAAATATATCAGACATAACCGGAATGTGGGAGTGAGTTGCGCCAGAAATAGTGGGATTGCTGCTGTTGAAAGTATTTTTGTCGTATTGTTAGATGCTGATGATAAAATCAGCTCAAATTATCTTTTTGAAGCTGAAAAACTGTTGCGTTCCGGTTGTGATATAGCAAACCCTGATGCTATATTATTTGGTGAAAGAAATACACGTTGGGTGGTACCGGAAAAAATTACAATACAAATGTTGTTAAAACAGAATTATGTTCATTGTGCTGCTGCTTTTCGCAGAAGTTATTGGTTAAAGGTAGGAGGAATTGACGAATCGATGAGCAACTGGCAGGATTATGATTTCTGGATTCGATTAGCAGAGGCAGGAGCACGGATCAGGAAGCTTACAGGCGACCATTTTTACTATCGTAAGCATGGACTTACGAAATCCAGCGAATCAGCAGAAAAACGTCAAAGTCTGCGCAATCATATTAAACAAAAACACGAACAATTATATACTGTATACCATCAGTGATAAGTTACTATATTTATCAGGAATTAATTTATTCTGAAATGTCTGTAAATATATTAGATAGCTTTTTTCAGATTGCCATTTACAAGCCACCACTTTTTGAAGTTTGGTAGCTTCTCGACTATTTTTCCACTACCTTGATAATAGCCTGCTAGGCATTTGATAATTGAACGAAAGGAGATTAATCATGCACATTTTCGCACAAAAACCAAAGACAACTCAACAGACTACCTCTGCCAAATCTACGATACCCGATCGGGTACACTTTAGGCAAAGCTATAAATCGCTTGAGACCAAGACGAAAAATCCAGATGCTGATCTCAACAGAAATGTATTAGCTGGATTTGGCCACGATTTCAGTCGAATACCTATTTTCAATCCTTCCCCTGTATGTATAAAACCCAAGCTAAAAATCAATGCTCCAGGAGATAAATATGAGCAAGAAGCCGATCGGATGGCAGACCATGTAATGCGTATGCCCGATTCACAGGTACAACGCCAAAGTACAGATTGTGAGGAAGAAGAAAATGCTATCCAAAGAAAACCTATATCTGTAGATATTACACCCTGGGTACAAAGACAGGCAGAGGAGGAAGAGGAAGAACCTGTACAAATGAAATCATTTATACAAACCCAGCCAATTGAGGAAAAGGAAGAACTTCAGATGAAACCACTTATTCAACTACAACCTGTTGAAGAAGAGGAAGAAGAAATGGTTCAAACAAAACCATCGGGTGGACAGAACACAGAACAAAGTGTCGTATCCGAAGCCCTATTACATGCCAGTGAATGCGGTGATCAACCACTATCAGCTTCTACCCGTAGCTTTTTCGAACCAAGGTTTGGTAGTGATTTTAGTAACGTACGGGTACATAATTGCGACAGTGCAGTTCAGATGAGCCGGAATTTAAATGCACGGGCATTTACACACGGGAATAATATTTTCTTTAATCATGGGCAATACAATCCAGGAACTTCAACCGGGAAACATTTGCTGGGGCATGAGTTGACACACGTTCTTCAGCAGAGTCAATGTCAGGCGGTTGTTACTATACAGCGAGATTCCGACTCCTCCGAGGAAGTTGAGATGAACGAACTGACCATAGATGAACTCCTGAAATTACAGAGCGAGCGTAATAGCCGGGAAAGGGGATTCATCGACTTCGATTTTGATCGAGGAATTGCACATGTAAATATTGCTCTAACCGAGGAAGAGATTTTTGGGCCGTTCTCAGTACTAGTGACAAGAGGAGAAGAGGATGAAAAGTATCAGGGTCCTGGTCCAAGACTCGAATGCTACAAGTACGATCCAAATACCGACAGTTTTGCTGGTATGACTCACGAAGAGTCATGCAGCTTGGCGTGTCAACCACATGGAATATCGCAGCAATTAGCGCTGATTAATATGAAGTCCTGTTGCGATGCCAACAAGCCTTGGGAGGGCCTCGCCCAATGCAACCAAGAAGTGAAAATATATTGGGAGAAGAAAATGGGTGACTACAAGCGAACTAACATGTTAACCAGAGAGAGGTTCAAACCTGCAGAACGCCAAGCGCCTCCGTTGCCCTTAGGGATTTATGATTATCCCATAGTGAACGATGTGCCGCAGATCCCGAAATCTGTCGTCGATTACATATTTTTCTGGATTTAGACTGGAGGCATCAAATACTGGATGAGCCATAAGTGGCTCAGCCTTTTTTGCGGCCAGATTATCACAGAATATTAAAATGCAGCCAAGCAGGAACACATTAAAGTGTATAGTAGTAGTGTAAGTTACCTCTACCATCGCAAGTCTTTTAGCGGTGGAGTTATTGACAGAGAAACTTGTGCGTGGGATAACTGTCAAGTCCATTAACAACCATTAAATCATTAAAAAATGGAAAATTTCACTGATTTACACATCAACGACCTCCGGCTTAATAAAAAACAATTCAATCGTTTTCTAAGCATTGGCCTGATATTTATTTTGTTTGGATATTTTTACATTGTATCGCCATACTTTAAATATAAAACTGAAGAAAAAAAAACAAATTTGGAATATGAAACCAGTAAAGCCAATATGCAGAAATATACCATAGAGGCATTGAAATATCATGAATTAAGTAAAAATTTAAAATCAGAATTAAATAGAATTAAAAATGAAATACACGGGTTTCCTGATAAACTGGCAAGATCATTAGATTTGATTAATTCGGGTGAAAATAATACTTCAGCTTTTCAACAAAGTCAGCAGAGCAGAAATTTAAATAACAGACTGGGGATTCCTGACAGCATTGTAAACTACAATGATCGGGTAGAATGGTATATCAATAATTGGTTTGAAGGAATTACCAACGATATTCGTGAAAACATCATAAATCCTACCATAAAATCTAAACTGGATACAGCAATAAAATCCAGAAACAACATCGAAACTTTAGCTACAAATGCAATTCATACGATCAATGATCATATTAAAAGTATTGATCCGGATTTTTGGTACAGCTATCAAGATGGCAAATTACCTGTTGCCCGAAACCTTGAAGATGTGGTAGAGGAGTCTTTACGTCCTGTCTTTAAAGAGATAGATACAATTATTAATATTTCAAAGAATATAGAGGTTGATCTTAGAAATAAAATAAAAAAGGATTCTTTGGATATAATTCAATACAATGCTAATATTATAAAGATTGAGGAAAGAATAGAGTCTGTTGAATCACCCATAGGAAAGATTCCCTTAAACCTGGTTGATTTTGTTCAATTATTCCCAATTCTTATCGTTATATTAATTGTAATGCTCACGAATTATATTTACAAATGTGTGAGATTAGTGAATATTCTCCGTACGAAGCTCAACAAAATGAAAATTGAAAAAAATGAAATTACTTTCCAAAATTTAACCAATTGCTGGTTTCTGCCTCCCTATAGAAATATTTTTCACCTTTTTATGTTGGTTATTTCTGTTTTGATTATTGTAGGGATTTATATTTTATCCGTTTTGCATGTTATTGATCATTCTGAAATGTTTATATCATTTACAGGAGCTGAAGAATCCTTTAGAAAAAATTTATTTTTTATTGCTTACGGGATTGGGATTTTGATATTTTTCGGATGTTTTTGGTATATTCAAAAACACATAAAATCAACAGTTGTAGCAGATAACAACCAATTATAACCTCAATCAGACGCTTTTCTTAACCACTTATTCTTGCCGTTACAATTCCCTGATCTTTATATTCCTGAACCACACATCATCGCCATGGTCCTGTAGTCCGATGTAGCCTTCTTCGGCAGTGTTTACAAAATCGTCGTAATCTTTAAACT
>JAIORT010000846.1 GCA_021107975.1 Bacteroidales bacterium
ATGATGGAGATAATTTCCGGCAGATTGTTGAATGTGATTGGCTGACGGGTATGGGTACTATTACACATAAATCGGTATATAATAAAATTGGAATGCTCGATGAAAAAAATTTCCCCCAGTATTATGGTGACAGTGATTTTATTTACCGGGCTAAATTAAATGGATATACTATTATTGTTAATCCGAAACTGAAAATTTATAATGATACCCGAAGTTCTGGTCTTAAACATGATGAAAGTTTTAAAAAACTAATCAAATCTTTGTTCACCGTTAAATCCAGTTTTAATATAAAAAAGGAGTATAAATTCTATAAACGTTATTCTAAATCATATAGAGCTTACTTAGTTCTTTTATATAAATACTTCAAATATGTCGGGGGGTTTTTAAAATGGAAAATTTTGGGATTAATAGGTATAAAACGTAAATAATTTGAAGCTAAACAATTCCATAAAAAAGAAAATTAGAAAACTTCTAATTCCTGATAATAAATTATTGGTTTTTAATTTACATCAGTCAACACCTGCCTTTGACCCTCAAAGGCATGGAAAATATATATGGTCGAGTATTGAATTTTTCGAAAGTCAAATCAGGTATTTAAAGAACAATTTCGAGTTAATTCGTTTAGATAAAGCTATTCATAAACTTCGAGACGGGAAGTTAAAAGGAACACAAGTTTCAATTACATTTGACGACGGAGACATATCAGTTCAGGAATATATTATTCCTTTGCTTGAAAAATACAGGATTCCAGCTACATTTTTTATTAATACTTCTTATTTAAGCAGTGATAGTAAAGGATATTGGTTTAATATATATAATTATTTTAAATTTGGAAACGAAAAGCAGCAGAGATATTTAACTGATGATATAAAGGAAATAGCAAAAAAACTCAGAAATATCGACAATCCGGTATTTTACAGAGAAAACTATAAAAAAATTGAAAGCCTGGGAAAATATATTGAAAAGAATACAAATTTCTATGTTACTGCAAATTTTTTAGCAAATTTAAATTCCCATTTATTTTCAATAGGGCTTCACGGACATGAACATCAGCGTTTTTCTATGATGACAAAAGAATGGCAAAAGAATGATTTAAATAGAAATATTGAAATATTATCAAAATTTAAGTCATTTATACCGATTTTTGCAATTCCATTTGGAAAGCCTCTTGATTGGAATAGTAATACTCTTGAAGTATGTAAAGAACTAAGATTAGAAGTAGCATTTGCAAATGGGGGTTATAATATTAAAAATAATTTTGGACTTTTACGGATACCTGTTGATGGTATAAATATTTCGCAAAAAATTGCTGATTTGTCCCCTTTTATTAAGAAATATTATATTTGAAATGAAAAATCTTTATTTCTTTACATTTTCATATCCATATTCGCACGATTTTTCCTGGAAAAGAAATGAACTTATTGAATTGCAAAAAAAATTTAATGTTACTGTAATACCATTCCTGCCCCAAAAGGATAACATTCTTACTAACGTGCCTAAAAATGTTAAAGTTTTATCTCCAATATTAAAGAGACAAATAGCAATTAAAAAAATTGACAGAATTGTTTTGCTTATAACACCAAGGGTATTTTATTACTTGCGTGAGTTTTTTCGGAAAAAAGTATATAAGAATGGATCATGGGTAATAGAGTGGCTCGGTGCAATAAAAAAGACAGAAAAAATTCTAAAGTATCCTGCAGTTAAAAAATTGTTTAAAAGAGGAGCTGATAATAAAAACACTATTCTTTATTTCTATTGGGGAGCCTGGAGTACATTAGCTATTCCTTTTTTAAAGAAACTTGGATTCGATTTAATTATTACCCGATTTCATGGATGGGATTTATATGAATACAGAAAACAAGGATATATTACTTTTCGAACTGATTTGCTAAAAAATATTGATTATGCAATTACAATTTCAGAAGACGGTGCAAATTATTTAAACGCGAAGTATCCAAATATTAATTTTAAAACAAAAATTATCAGATTGGGATGCATTAAAAAAGGTGAGGCAAAACTTAGTGATGATAGTGTTTTACGGATAGTGTCATGTTCGAATGTAATACCACTAAAAAGAATTAACTTAATTGCAGAAGCTTTAACATTTATTGATTTTGAACTTCAGTGGACTCATTTTGGGGATGGAGAATGTTTTGATGAATTGAAAAATCAAGTTTTATCAATTCCTGAAAATATTAAAGTTGTTTTACCTGGTAGAATTACTCCTGACAAAGTGCTTGAATATTATTCAAATAATAAAATAGATTTATTTTTGAATGTTAGTACTACTGAAGGTGTTCCTGTATCAATAATGGAAGCCTTTTCTTCGGGAATACCTGTGTATGCTACAAATGTTGGAGGCACTTCAGAAATAGTGAATAATATAAATGGAAAGCTATTAGATAAAAATATTTCCTCTGAAAATTTAGCAAATGAAATAAGAACATTTTATAAATTTAGTAAAGAAAAAAAATCGAGTTTTAGAAAAGCAGCATTGGAAACATATTCCAATAAATGTAATTTTAATACTCTATCTAAGGAGTTTATTAATTTTCTGCTTACAACATAGTTAAAATGAAATTCATGATAGTGTATAAACCTGTGGTCTTACACCAAAGAATATTACTTAAATTTATTAGTATGATAAAAGTTGGTCCAACTCTCGTTGAATGATTTCATGTATTACAATATCAGGTTTTTCCTTTAATATCAGTTCTTTATTGAAGTTATGTTCCCAGATAAATACTGTTTCGCTGAAATCCTCCCTAAGAAAAGGTAATAGGTGGTCGCAAAAGGAGTCCCTGAAAATAAGTGCTTTTGGTAGGGTTTTATTGCTATTCTTATTCCTTATTTCATATTGCTTCGGATCCAATATATAATAGTCAGGTATTAATAATTCATCCTGGCTATCAATAACGGTATTCTTAAATTTTGGGATTAAAGAAATATGAATATCCTCAACTTCTTCAGTTGTGTTGATCATTCTTGCTAGGTCTCTACCTGTTGTTTTTATAGTGTCTATAATATAATCAGATAATTTTTTGGTATTAATTATTGGGAAATCTTTCTTAATACTATCTGAAATTACCATATACGCACAGAAAGCTCCAAGTTCATTCCAGTGTGTGTCTGTTTTATAATAAACCGGTAATTGGTTCTTCATATCAAGAATTTTCTCTCTTACATCAATTATAGTAAAACTAATGTTTGCAGCCATATATTGATTAAAATCATCAATCTCACTACTTTTCCTCACCTTGTTTGCATAGTCAGGCAAATATTCAGGATAAATTTCATGTTTGTTGGGCGCAACCACTAGGTAATATTTAATACCTGATTTATCACACCATATTTTGTTTGCTCTAATATTTTTCGCAAAGGTTTTAAGGTCGTTATCTGAGTATTTAATAATACCCCTGTACCTGTCAATAATTCTTTTATTTTTATTACCTAAAAACATCCATCCCTCTTTACCTATAATTACCTTATCACTAAAAGGGGATAATTTCAGGCTGTTAAATTTAAACTTTCTGTAACTCTCTAATAATAGTTGTCTCGTGCCAAAGTTGTCTTTATAGTAATCATCAAAATCACTGACAAATTGCCGGATTGAGTTTTCTTTAATACTTGGGAGTTCATTTAGGTTTCTTGCCTCTGTATTTTCATAGCTTCCCGTGAAGTTTGTCAGGTTTTCAATAATTGGGATAATCAAGAGAAACACAAATACTAAAGCAATCAGTGATAATCTAATATTATTTATATTAAAATTCATTCTTTTCTAAAATCTAAAGTAAATAAATGGATTATAAGTGCCGGCAGATAAATACATTACCGAAAAATAAAACAAGCCAAATAAAATAATCGTGTAAGAAAGGTTCATTATACTTGCTGCAATATTTGAAACATTAAGGTTGCTTTCTGTAATATGTGTTCTGTATTTTGCCTGTATCAAATGATAAATTGGCATTGAGATAATAATGGCAATCAGCCCGGTAGCATAAACCTCAATGTTGAGATATTCATGAATCGTATAAATAGATTCGTTAACGTTAAAGCTAAACATAGCCTTCAGGTAGCTGACTGAATGCGATAGGTCGTCAGCCCTGAAAAATACCCAACCGATAATTACCACTAATAAGGTATAGAAATGCGATAATGGTCGCCATGTTTTTTCTAAAACTTTGCCAAAGCCTACGCGTTCTATAATTAAAAAAAGTCCGTGATAAAGACCCCAAATAACAAAATTCCAGCTTGCGCCATGCCACAAGCCTGTTATAAAAAATACAATGCAGAGATTAATGTATGTCCTGTGAGGTGAAACCCGGCTGCCTCCTAAAGGAATGTAAAGATAATCGCGGAACCAGGTGGAAAGTGATATGTGCCAACGTCGCCAAAATTCTTTTATTGATCGCGAAATATATGGATAGTTGAAATTTTCAAGAATGTCAAAGCCAAACATTTTTCCAAGCCCGATAGCCATGTCTGAATAACCCGAAAAGTCGAAATAGATTTGAAATGTATAGGAAATTACTCCAAGCCATGCCACTTCAGGAGATATATCAGATGAATTTAGAGCAAAAATATTATCAGCAATTTCAGCAAAAGTATTCGCAATTATAACTTTTTTAGCAAGACCTATTATAAATCTTTCTACTCCAATACCGAATTTGCTCAAAGAAATAACCCTTTCTCTTAATTGTTTTGAAATATCAATATACCGAACAATCGGGCCTGCCACCAGTTGAGGGAACATGGTTACAAAAGTTGCGAATTCTATGAAGTTTCTGTTGGCTTTAACTTTTCCCCTGTAAACATCAATAGTGTATGACATGGTTTGAAAAGTGTAAAAACTGATACCTATTGGAAGTGCAATATAGGGTACATTTTCAAGAGCTTGTGAGTGTAAACCAAAAAAATCAAGAACTGCCCTGAAATTTTCAAAGGTGAAGTTCATGTACTTAAAAAAGCCTAAAAAAGATAGGTTTGCCGTGATAGACAATACAATGCCAAGCTTTCGCCTTCCTTTTTCAATGAGTATGCCACAAGTGTAATCAATAACAGTAGAAGCAAGCATTACTAGTACTATCAGCCATTCTCCCCAAGTGTAGAAAATGACGCTGAAAATAAAAAGAATTAAATTTTTAAATTTCTTTGGAACAGCATAATAAATGAGTAATACCGTTGGGAGAAAAAGAAAAATAAATATTACACTGCTAAACAACATATTTTTAATACTTAGTTTAATTTAACTTTGGTCATTAATCAAAGCTAATAAATCGATAGCTTGTTTTATCATTTACTTTTTTTTTTACTCCTTGTCGGTTTCTTACAAGTATATTAACCAAAATACCTTGGTTTGGAAAGATTATATAACCTAATTTTATTGACCATAGTGCGCAAAATTAGTAATTAGGATTCAATAAATCAAAATTACTTTTTTTATCTAATTTAGTACATGGAAAATCTGACATTATTAATTCAGACCAGGGAAGCCAATTCACATCAGAAGAATATTTTGAACTACTAAAAGGGAATGATATTAAGATTTCTATGGACGGAAAAGGAACGGATATAGACAACATATTCATTGAGAGGTTCTGGAGAACTCATAAAGCACGATAAGATTAAGATATACTTTTACCACCCTCCAATGGACGTGGGCGAGTTATACCTGACTCATTTATATCTCTAAAATAGAAATACTTTGTGAATAATTATTTAGGTTAGAATGAAAGCCATTTATTTTTAAACGAGGTATCAGTTAATTTTTTATTTTTGGCATTTAACATTTAATACTAATTGGCTTAGTATAACAAAATTATATGGATAAAAAAATTTTAATTGCCGTAAACCATGAGATGGAAAAACAACTTGTTGGTTATTTTGAAAAGGAATTGGGTTTTCCTGCCGATATTTTTTTTATCGATTCAATCGGGAAAAAAAATGAAAATTCATTGTACCGCCACTTTAGTTATTTTATGATAGCGTTAAAAACTTTTTTTTATCGTAATAAATACCAATACATTATTTTTTGGCAACAATTTATCGGGTTGTATTACGGATTGATTTCCAGAATATTTTTCTTTTTAATATCGAGACCCAAAACCATTGTTCTTACGTTAATTTTTATAGACAGACAAGGATTCTCAGGAAATTTATATCGGAAAATTTTCCGGTTTATGCTAAATTCCAAAGCTATAACTTACGCCGTTTGTCATTCGAAATCTGAAATTAAGTATTATAAAAATATTTTAAAACCTAAGAACAATAAAATTGTTTTTACTGAAGTTGGTGAAGGAGAGCCGGGAGTGACTAAACAACACGATTATGAAGATATTTATTTTTTTTCCGGAGGTGGTAGTAAAAGAGATTATAAAACTCTGATTGAGGCGTTCAAAGACCTTGATTATAAATTAAAAGTAGCTTGTTTGCCTACTCATGTAAAAAATATTGAGATACCACCAAATGTTGAAATTATTCATAATGCATGGCATAAAGAATTCGAAAAATTGATCATGAATTCCTATGCAGTAATACTTACGCTTCAGGATCCTAATATATCGTCAGGACAACTGGTATTAATAAAATCGATGAGGATGGGTAAACCTGCTATTGTTACAGCAGGTGATTGCCTGAAAGATTATGCAGATGAGTCATTTGCTATTTCCGTGAAAGACCATTCTCCAAATGAAATTATTAGGGCTGTTAATGTTATTGCTAATGATAAGAAAAAAAGTGCCGCTATGGCTCAAAATGCATTCGAACTATATAGAAATAAGCATTCAAGATATAAATATGTTAAAAGAGTATGTGAAATTTTAAGATAGGTATAATAAATATTAAATTTACAATGTATTACACTTTCCTGTTTTGAGCCTGTAATTCCACCATATTTAATTTTATTTTCTTTTTATTTCAATTCACCGATTTCAATCACCAACTTACATTATCGGATAGATATATATTTATTCTATACCTGTAAGTATCTGGTGTTAAGTATTATAAGTTTTGGCATGATAATAATAATAATAAGTATGTAACTGGTTTCAACCAGATTTATTTAAACAAATAAAGTCAGATTATTAGACATGCTATTTCTGGATATTAAGTAAAATATAATTAAAACTATTAAAAAATTAAAATTATGTATTTAAATTACCAAACCAAAACTCAAACAAATCTATTATTAAGTATAAAGTTCTGGATACTGACTTTAGCTTTAGTATTGATTTATGCAACACTAATTTTTGCCCAGAATGTGGTTCATATTGATCCTACAAATCAAGGTGATCCATTGGAAGACGGCTCGTTTGATCATCCTTTTGATAGCTGGTCAGACATTATATTTGTAAATAATACAACATATTTGCAAAAGAGAGGAACTATTTCTTATTCTAGCTCATATATTGATATAAACAGTAAAGATAATATCACTATGAGTGCATATGGTGAGGGTGTATCACCTGAAATAATTTATTCGGGAGGTGGCAATCTTGTTGCTATCGGTCGAAGTTCTCATTGTACAATTGAGAATTTAAAATTGACCGGTGATCTGGACAATACTACATCACTTGTGGCGATAAGCGGGCATTGGTCAAGCGGCGGAGGAGTTGCAAATAATAATACTGTAATTAACTGTGAATTGTCTTACGCATATAATGGTGTCAGAGCTTTGCCTTATCAAACAGATATAGATACAATATCGGTAATTAATTGCAATATTCATCATATAAGAGAAGATGGAGTTTTTATAGGTCATTGTGATAAAATAACGGTTAAGGGTTGTAATATCTGGCATATTAATTTGGATTGGCACCTTGATGGGCATACTCAAGATGAATCCCCAGGCGATTGTATTCAAATTGGCGGAGATAGCGACGATTTCTTAATTGAGAATAACATCATGGACAGGCGCTATACCGGTAATAAATTTTGTTTTATATGGAATGGAGCACAATATAATCAAACAGCTACCGGTAAAATAATAGGCAATACCTTTTATCCCCCAAAAGATACCGCTACTGGATATAGTGGTGGGGCAATTTATCTTAAACAAGGGAGTTATGTGGAAATTGCATATAATAAGTTTATAGGAAGAGATTACCAATGGGGAGGAACTCCAACAGAATTAATGCACTGCGAATTTCAAAATGTTGATTTCTACTATAATTTGGTTGATAACATTAGCGGACTTGGTAGTTCGATGAATTGTGAGAATTATATGATTTTTAACAATACTTTTATTGGTGGTCAAAGTGGACATAATATGATTTTCCTTAATGGTGTTGAACTGTGTGAATCGAAAAATAACATTTTTGCATTAAATGATGGTGTAAATATATATGTGGCAAATGGTTCAACATTAGTTGAGGATAGTAATAGAGTTGTTATTGGTAATCCTGGAAATTGGGGTATAGATCCAGGGTTTGTCGACTGGCAAAATCAAAATTACAAATTAATCGAAAACTCACCTTGCAAGAATACAGGATATGATTATAGTAGTTATTTTGTTGATTTAGATAGTGTTTTGGTACCTCAGGAAAATATCCGGGATATTGGCTCTTATGAATATTATGCCGGTGGGCAAT
>JAIORT010000589.1 GCA_021107975.1 Bacteroidales bacterium
TAATTAAAGCAGAATCATTCGATATTGAACAAAAAAATTGAAAAGGCAGCCGAACTGATACGTAAAGCAAAATATGCTGTTGCTTTTACGGGTGCGGGAATTTCGGTGGAGAGCGGAATACCACCTTTCAGGGGAGAGAATGGCTTGTGGAATAAGCATCATCCTATTTTTCTCGAAATAGAATTCTTTAAAAAGAAACCCCTGCAATCGTGGAAAAAGATAAAGGAGATATTTTATGACAAACTTAATGATGCACAACCAAATTCTGCCCATCAGGTTCTTGCCAAAATGGGTGAAAGAGGTTTTATCGAATCCGTAATCACACAAAACATCGATCATCTTCATCAGAAAGCCGGGAGTAAATTAGTTTATGAACTCCACGGTACATATAAACAATTGGTTTGCACCGAATGTAATACGGAATACGATATCAGTTTCATCGACCTTAATTTTTTACCTCCTACTTGTTATATCTGCAAAGGAATTTTAAAACCCGATATGGTTTTCTTTAATGAACCTATTCCTAAATTTGCTGAAAGTGCTTCTTTTCGCGAAGGTGAAAAGTCTGATGTTTTCTTAATTATTGGTACAAACGCAGAAGTCCTCCCTGCTGCTGATATCCCTGTTGTGGCAAAAAAGACAGGAGCTACTATTATTGAAATAAATATTAAGGAATCGCATTTTACCCATACTATTACCGATATATTCCTGAAAGGAAAAGCCACGGAAGTGATGGATAAAATAGGGGAATTGCTTTATTTATAAAAAGATTATAATTTTTGTTCGATGATTTTACAGATAGAATTAAATATTTCATCAATACTGCCAATACCGTTAACGGAAGCAAATTTATTTTTATCCTTATAAAAATCAATTAAAGGCTGGGTTTGATTATTATAAACGTTGATCCTGTTTTCTATAACATCTTTTGTGTCATCTTTCCTGCCTTCTAATTCCGCTCTTTTTAATAATCTTGCAATAATTACATCATCATTTACTTCCAGTGCCAGAACTAAAGATACAGATTCATTTCTTTTTTCCAACATTACATCCATGTCTTCAGCCTGTTGTTTGGTTCTGGGAAATCCATCGAAAACAAAGCCTTTTTTTTCTTTGTATTGATCCATCGCGTTTTCAAGTATTTCAATTAAAAGCTCGTCAGGTACAAGTTCACCTTTCTCAATAATACTCTGAACTTTTAAACCTAATTCTGTTTTTTCCCTGATGTTTTTCCTGAAAATATCTCCTGTTGAGATATGTGCAAGATTATATTTATCAGCTATTTTAACTGATTGGGTTCCTTTGCCTGAACCTGGAGGTCCGAATAATATAAAATTAAACATACTTATTTATATTTAAACAATTAATATCTATCGGCACAAAAATAAAGCAATTACCCGAAAATAATAGTTAATTTTGTCTTTATTATTTCTAAATTGCAGATAGCTTGAATCAATTTTCGCAACAAGATACAACCATCACTTATTCTCGAATAGCCGATTCGTCAATAACCGACACAAATATATCATCTCAAATTTTAAATAAAAATAATCACTTATCTGATGACTCAGCTTCTTCTGATTCATTATTTTCGTCTTTTCAAACCATATCAATTGAAGATATATCCCAACCTTCGATTTTTACTTCGCATTACTTAGAGGTAAAGGATCAGCAACCATTTGAACGAAATATTTTCAGCCATGACTGGATTACTATTCATCTGTTAATTTGCCTTTGTCTGTTTGCTTGGGTTCAGATATATTATAAAAAACGGTTAAAGCAGATTGTTAAAGCGTTTACCGGTATGAGGTATTTGAATCAGTTAAGCAGGGATGGGAATATTTTTAAAGAAAGAATAGCTATACCATTATTAATTATATATCTTGTATCGTTTTCGCTGCTAATTTACCTTTTTTTTACTCTTATTTTAGAATCAACTTACCAAAATATGTATGGGCTTAAATTATTTTCGGGTATTATGCTATTCATATTGTTAGCCTGGTTTATAAAAAATTTGGTGTTAAATTTTATTGGTAACGTATTTAATAATTACTTAATAGTAACAGAGTATATTCTAACAAATTTCATTTTTAATATGATCACCGGATTAGTTTTATTACCCTTTATTATAGTTTCGGTTTATATGCCTTCGCAGGAGATGATTTATGCAGGCGCAATACTTTGGGTTTTAGTATTTATTTACCGGCTTATAAGGGAATTAATTACAGGATTATCTTACACAAAATTTTCTTTGTTTAATAGAATTTTATATCTTTGCATCTTCGAAATTATACCGCTATTAGCAATTACCAAGCTGGTAATGAATTATTTAACTTGAGTGTTTAACTACAGAAAGATTCTTTTTTAGAATATTTTATTAAAAATGGGGGATATGAAGATGAAAATTAAGAATATTCTTATATCGCAGCCTCAGCCGAGTGATTTTGAAAAATCACCTTACGGCGAACTCGCGCAAAAGCACAAAGTAGAAATTGATTTTCAGAAATTTATTAAAATTGAAGGTGTTAGTTCAAGTGAATTCAGAAAAGATAAAGTTTACATCCAGGACTATACAGCTATTATCTTTACAAGCAGAAATGCAGTTGATCATTTTTTCAGGATTGCAAAAGAAATGAGAGTTGAAATTCCTGACACAATGAAGTATTTCTGTATTTCGGAAGCCGCTGCATTTTACCTTCAAAAGTATGTTCAGTACAGGAAAAGAAAAATTTTCCACGGCAAGCAGAATTTTGATGACTTATTAGTGATTATCAAAAAGCATAAGAATGATAAATTTTTGTTACCATGTTCTGATATACATAAATTAAGCCTGATCAAGCTTCTTGATGCTAATGAAATAAATTATACAAAGGCTGTTATTTATAAAACTCTTGCCAGCGACCTTTCAGGTATTGATGTAGAAGGGTACGACCTATTAGTCTTTTTTAGTCCTGCCGGTGTTAAATCGTTATTTAAAAATTTTCCCAATTTCACGCAAAATCATACTTTAATTGGGGCTTTCGGACCAACAACAACGAAAGCAGTGAAAGAAGCCGGATTAAAGTTAGATATTGTTGCTCCTACTAAAACGGCATTGTCAATGACAGTTGCAATAGACCAATATCTTAACAAAGCGAATAAGAAGTGATTTTTTTATTACCTGCAAGGGTGTTTGATGCAAACCTTTAAAAAAAAAGAGCGTTTATCGGGGAAAAAAATAATTGATAAGTTATTTTCGGATGGTAAAAGCTTTTTTGTTTCACCCTTCAGAGTAGTTTGGCTCGATTATAATCTTGAAACAAAATATCCTGCCCAGGTTTTAATTACTGTACCGAAGAAGCGATTTAAAAGAGCCGTTGACAGGAATCTTCTTAAACGACGAACACGGGAAGCCTACCGGAAAAATAAAGTTTCGTTTTATGATTTTTTAGAACGCAAAGGAAAAAATTGTGTTTTTGCTTTGTTGTATGCTTCAGGTAAAATAGTATTATATAAAGAAATCGAACAGAAAATAATATTGATTTTACAGCGTTTACAAACTGAATATGAAAAAGATATTGACTAAATTTTTTATTTTTCTGATCCGTTTCTACCAGGCTACTATTTCGCCATATTTTTTGCCGTCGTGCAGATATACACCTACATGTTCGGCTTATGGAATTGAAGCCATTAAGAAACACGGACCTTATAAGGGCGGATGGCTTGTATTAAGAAGATTTTTATCATGTCATCCCTGGGGAGGAAGCGGTTACGATCCCGTTCCCTGACATTAATAATAATTTGAGTTTTTAACCTGAAATTTTTACGACTATGAATATAAAATCAATTGTAAACATTGCTAAACTTTTCATACTATTATTGGTATTACAGTCAGTACTTGTTGTTGGGCAAAACAGTAATAATTTCGAAATATCAAAGAACCTGGATATTTATACTACTTTATTTAAGGAACTAAACACTAATTATGTTGATGATATCAGTTCGGGAGAGCTAATTGAAGCAAGCATTGATGCCATGCTCGGATCTCTTGATCCTTATACGATTTATATTCCAGAATCAGAAGTTGAAGATTTCAGATTTATTACCACAGGACAGTATGGCGGAATAGGTTCATTAATACACAAGCAAGGTGATTATGTAGTTGTTACAGAGCCTTACGAAGGTAAACCCGCTCAAAAGGCAGGATTAAGGGCGGGAGATAAAATACTGGAAATAGATGGTAAATCTGCCAAAGGGAAATCGACAAGTGATATCAGCGCTATTCTTAAAGGTCAGCCCGGAACCAGTATTAAAGTCCTTTTTGAACGGGAAGGAATAGATGAACCTTTTGAAAAGGAACTTACAAGAGAAAACGTAAAAATTGATAACATCCCGTATTATGGAATAATCGGTGATAATATAGGATATATTAGACTTATCGGATTTACACAGAAGGCAGGAAAAGAAGTAAAGGAAGCCTTTACCGACCTGAGAAATAATAATGAACTTAAAGGAATTATACTTGATTTGAGGGGAAACGGCGGAGGACTGCTGCAGGAAGCGGTTGATATTACAAATATTTTTGTGGATAAAGGGAAGTTGGTTGTAACTACAAAGGGAAAGTTGCCCGGCAAAAACCATTCTTATAAAACCGTGAATGTAGCCTTAGACAAAAAAATTCCTTTAGTGGTTCTGGTTAATAACAGCAGTGCATCAGCATCCGAAATAGTTGCAGGCGCTTTACAGGATATTGACAGAGGTGTTATTATCGGGCAACGTACTTTTGGTAAGGGATTGGTTCAGAATGTTATTCCTCTGTCATATAACTCACAGGCGAAAATCACAGTTGCAAAATACTATATCCCAAGCGGAAGGTGTATTCAGGCAATTGATTATTCGAAAAAGGATGATAACGGAAATTCCGGGAAAATACCGGATTCACTAATCACTGCTTTTAAAACACTAAACGGAAGAACGGTTTATGATGGTGGTGGTATTGAACCTGATATCGAAATTGAACCTGAGAAGTTGAGTAATATTAGCGGCAGCCTATTATTAAAATACCTGTTTTTTGATTATGCTACTAAGTTTGAAAGAGAAAATCTGGAAATAGATGCCCCTGATGAATTTATAATTACAGACGAAATTTTTAACGACTTCGTAACTTTTATCAGTGATAAAAATTATGAATATACAACCAAATGTGAAGAAACGCTCGAAAAACTGAAGCAATATGCCGAAGAAGAAAAATATTTTGAAGACATCAGCCCCGAGTTTATCGCATTGACTGATAAAATGGAAAAAAACAAACAAGAGGATATAGAAAAGCATAAAGAACAGATAAAAAAGATACTTCGGATTGAGATAATATCACGGTATTATTATCAGAGAGGTAAGATTATTTCATCTTTATCTGATGATAAAGAAATAGCGAAAGCAATTGAGATTATTAATCAACAGGATTCGTATCTTGCTGTTTTGGACGGTACATATTCGCCTGACGGAGAAAAACAAGAATAGGAATTTCTTTTATAAAATATTTTCTAAAACCAGTCTCCATGTTTAAATTGATAAAGGCTAATCATTCCACGATTTATTTTATTGCCTTAATCGTGATGTTGATCAGTTTGCCTTTGTCGAGGTTTGGTTTGAGTGTCGCACAGTTTGCCCTTCTCGGAAATTGGCTTTTGGAAGGAGATTTCAAAAGAAAATGTAAAGATATTATCCGGAATAAACCTGCACTTGTTTTAATCTCTTTATATATTCTTCATGCAATCGGATTAATATACACTTCAGACTTTGAGTATGCATTTAAAGATTTAAGGATTAAACTGCCTATATTGGCGCTTCCGGTAATCCTGGCAACTACCAAACCTTTGGATAATAAAAAGTTCGACATTTTGTTGCTTTTATACATAGGAGCTGTCCTTGCCGGTACTTTTATAAGCTTTGGGGTGTTGTTAACAAAAGATATAAGCGATATTCGTGAGATATCACCTTTTATTTCACACATAAGGTTAAGCCTTAATGTATGCATTGCAATCTTTTTTTCAGGATATTTTGCTTTTTTCAAATTTAAAAATAAGATAAAACTGCAGTTTACTTTTTTAATAACTATTTTTTGGCTCATAACATTTTTATTTATTATTGAATCCGTTACGGGTGTGTTTATTCTTTTATTCACTTGTCCTTTTCTAATATTGTATGGCTTATTGAAAATAAAAAACATCTGGCAAAAAGTTACCTTTATTTTGGTTTTGATAATTATTCCACTGTTTATTTTAATCTTTTTAAATAATACTGTAAGATCGTACCGAACGCCTTATAAAAATGATATTAACAATCTTGAAACTTTTACCTCTCATGGCAATCCATATCAGCATGATACACTTGAATTGCCGGTAGAAAACGGCAGTTATATCGGATTATATGTTTGTGATATTGAATTGAGAAATGCCTGGAATAAAATAAGCAACATGAATTACGACGGTAAGGATAAAAAAAGTCAGGATATAAAATATACATTAATAAGATACCTTAATTCAAAAGATATACGTAAGGATGCAGATGGTGTTAATCAACTGAATGAAAATGATATCAGTAACATTGAGAATGGCATAGCCAATATTCATTATACAAAAAAAATAAGCATTAATTCAAGGATATATAAGATTCTTTGGGAATATGAAGTAATGAAGCAAGGTGGGAACCCAGGTGGTCATTCATTAATTCAGCGGTTTGAATTTTGGAAAGCATCAATAGGGATTATAGAAAATAATTTTTGGTTTGGCGTTGGAACAGGTGATATTGACAAGGCTTTTAAAGTCCAGTATGAAAAAATAAATTCCATTCTTGCTCCCGAATGGCGTCACAGAGCGCATAACCAGTTTTTAGCCATTTTTATTGCATTTGGATTTTTAGGTTTTCTGTGGTTTTTATTCACACTTATTTATCCTCCTTTAAAATTAAAGATGTTGTTTGACTACAGGTATTTTGTGTTTCTGATTACAATTTTTTTATCAATGCTGGTAGAAGATACTTTAGAAACTCAGATGGGGGTTACATTGTTTGCCTTTATGAATTCTTTTCTTTTATTTGTCAGAAAATAAAAAGTGAGCAATCCTGATTCTCACACACTCGCTTTTCACTTCTCTCCTATAAGTTTGTATCTAACTTTTTTATTTTTCAATTTATATTTTTGTATTTTCGCCTTTTAGAATTTGAATGTCTATGAAAAAAATCGATATTACCATTTCTGTTCAGGAGTATAATAAAACTGAGGAACTAAATCCGGAATACCGTTCTTTACTCGAATATGCCAAAAATGCTATCAGCTCGGCTTATGCACCGTATTCGGCGTACCGGGTCGGAGCTGCTGTTTTACTTGAAAATGGTGAAATAATTACAGGAAATAACCAGGAGAATGTTGCATATCCTTCCTGTATATGTGCCGAACGGGTTGCACTGTTTTATGCCGCTTCTCAGTTTCCTGATGTGCCTGTTAAGGCAATTGCTATTACTGCAAAGGCTAATGGTTTCGTTATCGAAACACCGGTAACACCTTGTGGTTCGTGCAGGCAGGTAATGGCTGAAACAGAAAACAGATTTAAAAATAAAATGAAGCTTATTATGATGGGCGAAAAAGGTAAAGTCCAGGTGATCGATGGTGTTGAAAATATTCTCCCGCTTATGTTTCATGCTGAGAAATTAAAAAAGTAATTAACCTAATTAAAATTTAAAAAATGAAATTCAGATTATTAATTCCAGTAACGGTTTTATTTTTCATGTTAACTGCAATGAAAGGAGATAAACCAGCGTATCAGCTTTTTAATGCCGATGGAAAAAAAGTAAAATATAAAGATTTGATACAAGCTGCATCCAGAGCGGATATTGTGTTTTTTGGTGAATTACACAATAACCCTATTAGCCACTGGTTCGAGCTTGAAATAACCAAAGACCTTTATGAAAAAAAGCAAGGTAACCTGATATTAGGCGCCGAGATGTTTGAAAGTGATAACCAGCTTTTATTAGATGAATACTTAGCCGGGCAAATAAAAACAAAAAACTTTGAGAATGAAGCTAAGCTATGGAATAACTATAAAACAGATTATAAACCTTTGGTTGAGTTTGCCAAAGAAAAAAAAATAAAATTCATAGCTGCTAATGTACCCAGACGCTACGCAGCACTGGTGAACAAAAAAGGATTTGAAGGATTAGACAGTTTAAGTAACGAAGCCAAAAAACTTATTGCTCCCTTACCTGTAAATTATGACCCGGAAGTTAATTGTTACAAATCAATGATTGAGATGATGGGAGGAATGGGCGGTCATGTTACCACAAACATACCCAAAGCCCAGGCAATTAAAGATGCTACTATGGCTTATTTTATTTTGAAAAACCGGACACTTGGAAAAACATTTATTCATTATAACGGTGCATACCATTCCGATGATTATGAAGGGATTGTCTGGTGGATAATACAGGAAAAACCTGATTTAAACATTCTTACCATTACAACAGTAGAGCAGGATACTATTAGCTCTTTATCGGAGGAATCGCTGAATGTTGCAGACTATATACTTTGCGTTCCTTCTGATATGAC
>JAIORT010000824.1 GCA_021107975.1 Bacteroidales bacterium
TTAAAGAATAATTAAGAATGTAAAATACATGTAACTACCAAGGCTTATCTGACTAATGTAACCGTTCCCTGTTTTTGCGGAGTTTCACTTTGGAAAGTTGAGCCATTCCATACGGAGCCGTCTTTGAACAAACCACTTGCTCTCCAAATATACATACCCTCCGGCATAAGTCTGCCTTCATAATATCCATCCCAGCTTTCAACCGGACTGCCGGTGTTGTCTAATTTATCCGATTCCCAAAGTAAATTACCTCTTAAATCGAATACTTGCACCTGGTATTCAGACAGGTTTACTCCCTTCGGAATAAACCTGCTTATCTCAGAGTTTGGATTGTTGGGTGAGAAAGCAGTAGGGAAATATAATCCTCTGAAAAACACTAAAAGCTTATACCTGCTCGTGTCGCTACAATTATATTCATTGTATGAAACCAATGTTATAATATAAGTACTGTCCTCTTCATATACTTCAATCGGATTTATTACTTCAGAAGTATTGCCGTTACCGAAATCCCATAAATAATGATTTGCATATATTGACTGGTTAGTAAACTTAGTTCGCCCTTGCACATCTCCATAATCAGGAATAAGCTCAAAACTGCTGAATGGAATTGGATAAACAAGAATATTCATTTTGTTTTCTTTTGGACAACCATAACTGCTGGCAACCATAGTTACTTCATAATTCATTATTCGAGTGTAAGTATGCTCAGGATAAGGCTCAATTGATGTTGAATCATCATAGGGATCGCCAAAATCCCAAAACCAGGATGTAATTTTAATTTCTGTACTGTCGTAATCGGGTATGAAGTGTGCGGGTGAATTAAGGCAATTATTTTCTACATGGAATTGAATATCCGGTGCAAAACTCACATGAGTTTTATTAGTTATCGTATCAAAGCATCCATGAGCCGTTGTAATCTCTAAAAATACATTATATTCTCCTATATTAGTATATTTGTGGGTAGGATTTTGAGCCGTACTGGTATAACCATCATCAAAATCCCAAAACCAGGATGTGATAGCATTTCCAATGTCGGTATAAGAAGAATCGATAAATTTTGTATTAGTTCCTAAGCACACACCCTCACTGCTGAAATCGGCAATCGGCTGTGAAAAGATATTAATCCCTTTTATTATGGTATCGCTTACAGGATTACCAAATAACACTGCTGTAATAATAAGCTTAACATTGTAAACCCCTATTGTATTATAATAATGAGTGAGAGTGTCAGCTTTTTCAATATAAGCTGTGTCTGTTCCATCACCAAAATCCCAATACCAGGTTTCAATCGGAGCGGAAACAGGGCTATACGAATTATCGTAAAAGGAAGTTGTATCTCCAAAACAAACACCTGTTGTATTATAATCTGCCATAAGAGATTTTCCAACATAAATTAATTTTGTAATATCATGAGTTCCGCCAAATTTATCAAAAACTTCATGCCTTACACTATAATAACCCTCCTCGGGATAACCATCATAATACGGATCCTTTAGGATTGAAGTATCATTGGTAACTAAGAGATTACCAAAATCCCAAAACCAGCCAACTATTATTGAATCAGGTATTGATGAGTCATAAAATTGAGTTTCCAGATCTACATTTGATAAATAATAAAAATCAGCACAGGGAAGAGCAGTTATTATAATCGAATTACAAATCGTATCTGTACAGCCGTTAATAGCTGTTACAATAAGACATATATTATATATTCCGGCTTCGCTATAAGTATGAACCACAGGATTAGGATTCATCATAGTGGTTCCGTCTCCAAAATCCCAGAATCTGGTAAAGATAGGCGAGCCGTGCGGAACAGATAGGTCTTCAAAAGTAATTTCAAATCCAACCGGTACGGTATCAGGCAAAGTAAACACCGCTTCCGGAAGTGAGTCAACAACTATTGTGTTAATAATTGTATCAGCACACCCAACAATATTAGCGGCAACAAGTCTGACATCAAAAAGCCCGGAATGAGTAAATAAATGAGAAGGATTCATTAAATTTGAAACATTATCAGGTCCTGAGGCAGGATCATCAAAATTCCACTCCCAATAAAGCACTTCCACTCCCTGTGTATCTGTTTCATTAATAAAATATGTTGAATCCCCGAAACAGCTCTGGCTAACGCTAAATACCGGAGCAAGGGTATCAATAATCCGGATTGTATCAATTTTTATAGCAGAAGCACATCCGTTGGAATTAATAACCAAAAGTTTTAGTTCATACTCACCATGTTGAATGTAAATATAACATGGATTCTCTTCAAAAGAGAAGCCCCCATCCCCAAAATGCCATACCCATTGAGTGATAGAGTCACTGTTAGCTATTGAATTATCAAAAAAGCAAACTTCCTGACCGGTACATGCCGAATCGGGAGCTATAAAATCAGCAACCGGTAATGAATCAACTCTGACTTCGTGTTCTATACTGTCGGCACAACCGATTGTATTAAAAACTATCAGGGTTGCAGTATCAACACCGGCAATACTATATAAATGTTTAGGGTTATATTCATTTGAATAGTACCCATCGCCAAAATCCCAAAATACAGAATCTATTTCATAAATATTATAACTTGAAGTGTTGTGAAATTGGGTAGAGTCGCCAAAACAAACCGTATCAGACCAAAAATCGGCAACCGGAGTTTCAATTTCAACTTGCTTTGTCGTATCATCTATACAGCCATGGTTATTCTGTACAGTTAGGATTACCTCATAAATACCATTTGATAAAAAAAGATGACCGGGGTTTTGGTCAGTAGAAGTACCTGTACCACCAAAATCCCAAAACCACGAAATTATAAAATCAGCGTTAGCAATAGATTCATCGAAAAAAAATGTGGTATCTCCTGAACACGGGTTTGTATATGTGAAATTTGCTTCAGGCAAAAAATCAACCATAATATCATGATTTGTTGAGTCTATACAACCTATATCATTTGTAACTATCAGTTTTACATCATGCAGACCGGCGGTATTAAACAGATGGGTTGGATTTTGGGTATTATCCGTACCTCCGTCATCATATTTCCAAAGCCATTTATGAATCGGTGAAAATATAGTAAAGGATGTATCATAAAACTGGGTTGAATTGCCAAAACAAACAGTGTCAGCCCAAAAACCTGCAATGGGGTTTTCAACCGTTACTTGCCGTGTCGTATCATCTGTACATCCGAAATTATTGGTTACAATTAACTCAACGTTATACACACCACTATTTAGAAAAACATTTTTCGGGTCTTTCTGGGTTGAAAAATTACCGTCGTCAAAATCCCATGACCATGATACCAATGAATCGGAATTTGCCTGAGATGCGTCAAAGAAAAAAGATGTATCGTTACAACACCCAAGACTATAAGTATAACTCGATAAGGGATAGTAATAAGAAATTGTATCAGTTACAGTAGTATCGCAACCTGAATTGTGATAAAGGGTTAATGATACATAATATTCTCCTTCAGTTGTATAAGTATGTGTAGTATCATACGGCGAAATTTTCATAATACCACTAATTCCATCTCCGAAATCCCATAACACACTATCAATTGAACCACTGATAACATTCGAATTATTAAAAAATTTCAGGCTGTCGCACTCTTGATTATAATTAAAATCAGGTTTAACCTGACATTGTGTAAATGCCTTGGTACCGGTTATCAATAAAATGACAACCAGAAAAATTATCTTTTTCAATTTTAAACTACAATTATTACTAACCATTTTCCCTTTTATCTTATTCTTAAACAGATTAATTATTCAGATTGTATACGTTTTAAAACAAATTATGTTATATAAAATTTCTAATTATTAAGACCTTATTATTCACTGCCGGGTTGCTTTTTTTTATGATAATTTACAAGAAAAGTACGCAGTTGCTCCGTATTTAACCGCTTAGCAATAATATTCTTTTCCCTGTCGAGCAAAAACAACGTCGGTGTCATCCTGATATCGTACAAATCATGATAATCGGGTGTGATACTCCGGGTACCATTTACATTAATCCAGCTTAAATCATATTCCTTTATATGCTTCTTCCATTTTGTTAAAGATGTATCGGTACATACGGAAAAAACTTCCAATCCTAAATCATTATCTTCATACCATGCTTTAAGTTCTTTTATCTCACCCTTGCAATGACCGCAATCCAATTCATAGAACATAACTACGATGTATTGCGCAGGAACATGATGTAACGAAAGAAACGTTCCGTTTGTGTCAACAAGAATAAGTTCGGGAGCTGTTTTCCTAATCAGTACGGGACGAATGGCATCGGCACGTTTTGTCAGGCTTTTTACAACACTCGAATCAGCCCAATAGGCTTCTCCTTTTGCATAATAGTTATCCACCATGTGAACAAATATCTCATCAAATCCCATTATTTTTGAAGTTTCGTATTTATAAGTAAGATACCATACGGTATATTTGAATGTCTCATTATTCGGACGTGTTTTAGCAATAAATATGTCCGCCTCTTTAACTATGGTATCAGGGTGCCGGTACAGTACTTTTGTAAAATATTGTTCCAGCTTTCTGTGAAACATAGGGGTTCGTAACAACCGATCATCCGATACATCAAAATCGTCCCAGTAGTGCTGCTTATAATATTGATATACATAAACAGAATCCTCCCTGCCGTTTTCTAATAGAGGAACATCCTTTATTTCCGGTTCTTTCATGGCTTTAAATATCACCGTAACGAAACTCTCAGGATGTTCATCAATGATTTTCAGCTTATAATCACCCAATTCTTTATTCAATTCATCTATCAGAAGATTTATAGCTGCAAGGGAATCGGGTTGTTCCTTGAATTTATTTAATGATTTTTTTAAAGATTCTATTTCTCTATGCTTTGCAGTATTAAAATTGATATAATTAAAAAACAAAGTATTATTTTCAGAGCCTTTGAATTTTATTTTGCCTGAAATATCAGAAATATCAGAAGTAACCTCAAACTTCTGTTCCTTATCTATTATCATTTCAAAAAGCCGGTTGTTGCTTTGCCCCGCAACAATATAAATACCTCCTTGTAAGGCAGAATCGCCCTCAAAAACAAACCAGCCCTTTTTATCAACGAAAGCAGTATCTGCAAGATAGGTTTTGTCCCCATAGTAATTGGCAAGATAACAAACTGAATCAGCTATTCCGCTAATTTGAATTTTAATTTTGTATCCATCAGAAGCGGCTATTGAATGACTGGAATAAAGAAACAGTGTAATAAGGAATATAGGGAAAATCTGAAGCTTTGGTTTTATATATTTTTCCCCCAACATTATTTTTGTGTTTCTGCAAAAGTACAAATATTTGAAACAACAAATGCAGGTTCGCAAAATAATTCCTTGCTTTATATTATGCACAGGCGGGCATTTTACAGAGTTATATGAAATACACACTGGATTCACTTTTTTTTACGTCCATGCAAACCAATGGTAGCCAAACCGCCCTTTGAAGTTTCTTTGTATAAACTTGGCAAATCATGTCCGGTTTGTTCCATAACTTCAACAACATTATCAAAAGGCACCATGTGTCTTCCATCAGAATGAATTGCATATAAGGCAGAATCAAAAGCTCTTTGTGCACCAAATGCATTTCTTTCAATACAAGGCACCTGCACCAATCCTGCAATAGGATCACAAGTTAAACCCAGATGATGCTCTAAACCAGAAGAAGCTGCATATTCTATTTGATAAGTAGTACCACACAATAGCTGTGTAACCGCTGCAGCAGCCATAGAGCAAGCAGTTCCCACTTCACCCTGACAACCAACCTCGGCACCCGAAATCGAAGCATTTTCTTTAACTAAATTCCCTACTAATCCTGCTACTGCCAAAGCTTTTAATATTCTTTTCTCAGAAATACCGTATTTTTTATAGAACAAATATAGTACGGCAGGCAGAATACCGGAAGAACCACAGGTTGGCGCAGTAACCACCTTGCCGGCAGCTGCATTCTCCTCTGATACAGCTAATGCATAGGCAAATAAAAAAGTGTCATCTTCGGCAAATTTATTTTGCATATTGGCTTTTACGTAGTACGATGGTGCTTTTCTTCTAAGTTTTAATACACCAGGCAGTGTTCCATCTGCCTCAAGCCCTCTGTAAATAGCATCTTTCATAGTATCCCAAACCTCTTTCATATAATCAATTATAGATTCACCCTCAATTTCAAGAACGTACTCCCACAATGTACCTCCATTTTTTTCCAGGTAAGTTATTATATCAGCCATAGTTGTTTGTGGATAAATATTCTCTACTTTTGATTCACTATCCTTATCCATGATTTCACCACCACCAATACTATATACTTCCCACTCATTCAGTTTTTCACCATATTTATCATAGGCTTCAAATATCATCCCGTTGGGATGAAGTGGTAAATATTTATTATTTTCCCAGATGATTTCAGTGGGTTTTGGTAATGTTTTCAGAATAATGTAATCTGTCATGTGCCCTTTGCCGGTCAATGCCAGGCTACCATGCAAATATACCTTAAATAAATCGGCATCAAGATTTTTTTTAGCAAAGATTTCCGCAGCTTTTCTGGGACCAATTGTATGGCTACTTGATGGTCCGTTTCCTATTTTAAATATCTTAGTTATTGATTCCATAAAAAGGGTTTATTAATAAAAGTATAAAGCTAACAATAGCTGAAATCCTTATATTATTTCCGGCTCAATAAACAAAGATAGGTATAAAAATAGTTTTAAGATGCAGGATAGCATGATTAAAGGCACCCGTATGGGCGACAGAGCATGATACAAAAGTCAGGCAGGGGTTTACTCTATTTAAAAAGTTTTACCTGTATTGCAGTAGGCCCCTTTTTTCCCATTTCTACTTCAAACCTAACAACATTACCTTCCTTTATATCTTCAAGTAAATTATTTGCATGTACAAAAACACTTTCCTTTGTTTCCGAATCTTTTATAAATCCATAACCTTTCGAATCGTTAAAAAAGGATACTATTCCCTTTCTTATGGGATCAAGGCTTTGTGCAGAATCGCGATTAGGTATCCCAATTTCGATATCTTCTAATTTAATATCCTTCTTTTTATTGGGATCAGGAGGAGTCGAAGTTATCATTCCATTTTCGTCCACATAGGCAATCATGTCGTCCAGGCTGCTTTTTTTCTCGTTTTCTTTCCTGGCCAACCTCTTCTTCTCTTTTTCTTTTCTCTTTTTCTCTTTTTTGTTTTTTACATCCTTTTTATTGAATGTTTCTTGCGATCTACCCATAAATTAATTGTACTTTATTAATAATTGTCTTTCCTGGGCCTTGCCTCATTTACAACTATTTCTCTGTTTTTCAATGTGGTACCGTTAAGTTCTTTTATTGCTTTGTTTGCTTCATCCTGGTTTTCCATTGTAACAAAACCAAAGCCTTTGCTTCTGCCGCTGTATTTATCGGTAATAATTTTAGAAGAACTTATAGTTCCAAACTCTTCAAATATTCCTTCCAGGTCAGTTTCATCTACCTTAAAATCAAGGTTTCCTACATAAATGTTCATAATTAAATAATTTTAAATTGTTAATTTTTTTAATAAGGATTTAAAAAGGTGAGCAGTGATGAACTAATTGCGAGAGGGTAATTAGTAGATAAATGCGCAAATTTTCAAATCTAAAATTTTTGCAAAGATACTCTTTTATTTTTATGGTTTTATTATTTATTTTATATTAGCATTAGGCATTAATTGTTTTTACAAAATTTTCTGGTGTCAAAACTCCTATTTCACTTTTCTTAAAGTCTTTTACGTTTCTTGTTACTATTACTTCAATCGAACCATCATTAATTGCTGAAAAATTCTGTAATGCGTCTTCAAAGTCTTTAAACCCGGAAGTCAATGCTTGATGAACAACATTTCTGTCCATCGATAAAACATCTGTTATTGATAGCAATTGTGTTAACTTCTCAATAACTTTATCATGTTTTGCTACCTGTCTTAATAAATAATATGTATTACTATAAATTACCGGAGTAACAAATCCCTGAATTTGTTTATTTTCACAAAAAGAAAATAATTTTGCCGCAAACTCAGAAAATGGTTGTCTGTCGAAAAAAAAATCAAGGATTACATCTGTATCTATAAGTATTCGTTTCATTACAAATATTTATTTTTTAAACCTTTTGTCAGCTCTTTCTCATAATCAAAACTTGATGGTGCTTTGAAAGCTCCTTTTAAAGATTTTACAATAGGTGTAATTTTAATTTCAGAATCCGGTTGTTCTTTGGTGATTGCTTTTAAATAATTTTCAATAATATCAGATAAGCTTCTTCCTTTTTCCTTTGCGTATGCTTTTGCTTTTTCAATTATCGTCTGTTCAATTGTTAACGTCAACTTTGTGTTCATAGCACTTCTTATTTTCTTAAATATTACACGTGCAAAGTTAAAACAAAATTATTTCCAATGCAAATTGTTTTTTTGTCCAGTTAATCAATTCAGTTGTTATATCATCTGATGGAGGTGTAGAAACAATAATCGCTTCTCCTTTATTAACATATACAATCCCATTGCTATTTTATTTATCTTAATCATAATGTTACTGTTTTT
>JAIORT010000252.1 GCA_021107975.1 Bacteroidales bacterium
GCTAAAGCTACGGCTTATAAATAAAAAATCGTAAAAATGGGAGTTTTAGTAGGAAAAAAAGCACCTTTGTTCGAAGCTGATGCTGTAGTGGATGGAGGTGATTTTGTTGAAAAATTTTCTTTAGACCAATACATCGGCAAAAAGTATGTGATTTTTTTCTTTTATCCACTTGACTTTACTTTTGTTTGTCCGACTGAAATTCTGGCTTTCCAGAAAAAAACGGATGAGTTTGAAAAGAAAGATGTTGCAGTGGTTGGCTGCTCTGTCGATTCAAAATTTTCACACTATGCATGGCTGAATACAGAATTAAAAGACGGTGGTATAAAAGGAGTTACTTTTCCATTGGTTTCCGACCTGTCAAAAACCATCTCGGAAAATTATGATGTCCTTGCAGGAGAATATGATTATGATGAAGAAGAGGATGAATTTACCTTTGATGGAGAGTCTGTAGCATACAGAGGATTATTCCTGATTGACAAGCAGGGTGTTGTACGCCACCAGGTTGTTAACGACCTTTCGCTCGGACGAAGTGTTGACGAAGCATTGAGGATGGTTGACGCACTTCAGCATTTTGAAGAGCACAGCGAAGTATGCCCTGCCGACTGGCATCAGGGTGACGATGCTATGGAACCCTCTGCTAAAGGCGTTGCTGATTATCTTGCGAAACACTAATGTTTTATCATGGCTAAGGGTTATGGTAATTAGTATCCGTTCACAAAGTCTATAATTGAAATATTTTTGACACTAATCCCGAAAGCTTTCGGGACTAATTTTCACTAATTTAATTCGTGTAAATTGGTGAAATTCGTGTCTTTTAATAAGTTTATGGACAGATACTAATTAAGCCGGTTTTGTAAAAAGGATAATGGTTAGATATTTATCTAAGAAGAGTAACATTTCCTTTATCCGTAATTTTCTCTCCGGTAGAATAAGTCAGGGATATTAACCATGTATAGACTTCCACAGGAAGATCTTCGCCGGTATTATTTCTTTTACCATTCCAAAAGGTATCGAAATCATTTGTTTCAAAGACTATGGCTCCCCATCTGTCGAAAATCGTTAGGTCAAAAGTAAGTAAATCCGTACCCAATCCCCGAACTCTGAAATAGTCATTAATGCCATCACCGTTCGGCGAAAAGGCAGTCGGAGCTAAAACCCTGAACCTGACCTCCACAAAAATGCTACTTAGAGTCTCACATCCATGTTCATCAGTAACTAATACCGAATACTCTCCGCCGCCTAAGGGTCCAATATCTTCAGTGGTAGCTCCTGTTGACCATAAATAATTGTAGGGATTAATTCCTCCGGAAACAGTAAGATCAATCGAACCTAAACCAATAGTTCCATTTATCCCTTTTAAATTTAGTATTAATTCGTCCGGTTCGTTTATGGTTATTGCTTTTGAAGAAAAGCATCCGTTATCATCAGTAATGGTCAGTGTGTAATCTCCTGCCTGAACATTTTCAAGATTTTGAGCATTTATAAATAGGGTGTTATCTTTAAACCATGAATAATCAGTATAATTCCCCGTACCACCGGTCAAATTAAAAATAGTAATTGTTCCGCTGCTGTCATTATAACATACGAGGTCGGTTCCATATAATTCAAATACTAATTCAGGTAATTCGGAGATTATAATATTTTCATTTATTGATGGACAATCGTGGTCGTCGGTTACAGTAACAAAGTACTGACCGGGAAATAAACCTGAAAAAAAAGTAGTATCAGGATAGTTTGGTAATAAAACGTGGTAAGGTTCGGTTCCGCCTGTTAAATTCAGATTTATTGTTCCGTTAGCATCCTCGAAACAAGCGTCTGTTGCCTCATAAGTCATTTTTAAAGTATCAGGCTGAAAAAGTTCAATCGAGTCTTTAGAAATGCATCCTTCTGCATCTTCTATCGAAACTACATAAGTGCCTGCAGCAATGTTGTAAATATTCTGTAAAGTACTAATAGTATCACCATCATTAGTCCAGTATATTTCAAAGGGTTCGGTTCCAACCTCAATTTGCATTTCTATCGAACCATCTTCAAATCCATTACAACTTATATCTGTATTATTAAAAGTAAGATCAAGATAACAACCCATGAGTATAGTGTCATACTTTACACATCCGGGACCATCATCATATAAAACTTCTATACGGTATTCACCATTTTCCGTTATTGTTAAGCACGAATCATATCCCAGTATATCCCCGGTAGTGCAATTGTACCAAACATACGACGTTCCTGCATTTCCATTAAAATTTGAAGCACATAAATATAAAGTATCTCCTTCCAGTATTGTTGTATCATTTCCTAAATTATACTTAAAAGGAAAATCGTAGAAAATCCATCCCTCATTCGAGTTATTAATATTGGTGCTGAAATATCCTGCATCAAAGACAGCCTCACCTTTAGCAGAAATATTTGTCATTTCAATAAAATCACCAAAAACAAATCCTGTGTCCTTATGTACTTCTGCAAGTAAGCCTGAAGTGGATTGCAGCCAAATCGACTCACAATTATTACCTGTAATATTAAATTGGTTTATAATGGTTTGATTGGCTCCTCCTTCTAATTGATAAGTATAGCCCGGCGAAAATGTAAGTGTATCAAATCGGTTATTCCCGAAAATCTCTCCATCACCAAGAAACAAAGCATCCTCATACTCCCCGTTTCCATTTATCAGTCCTGTTGAATTAAACCTTAAAAATCCTACAGTATCATTTCCGTAAATATATCCTGCTGAACTAAATAATAAACTATCAATATCGTAAACATTTGCACTTGCAGTATTTCCCAGATTTATTTTACCAATACCTGAAAACAAAACACTATCAGCAAAAACATTGCTGTTACTGCCCGACATCTCTCCGTTATAATTAAAAATTACATTTTTGAAAAATACCGAGTCTGCACTGATGGTTTGAACCTTTTGATAATCATCCGAAGAAGTAAGGAAAACATCATTATACGGGAAATAACTACCATAGTAATGAATAAATTCACCGGAATCTATTTTAATCAGGGAAGTATTCTCATTTAATATGAGGTTGGTTCCGTAAACAGACCAGTCATTAGCAATATGCACTTCTGAAGAATCCAGAGATAAAGTCCTTTCATTCGAAACTGTTGAATAAAAATTAAAGCAAGTAACTGCTTTCCCGTCAGTAATGAGGTTGCCATTATAAAGATTAATACTGTTTCGATTTGCTGTTGATAAACCTAAGTCGAGGCTGTCAATCAAAGTCCATTCGCCACCAATACCGTCAAAATATACATTATTATTTACGTTATGGAATTTAATTCCTGAAGTAATAATTGTTTGACCCGGGTTAGTGGCTCCAAAATAAATATAGCCCGGAAAAGTAAAATTTATTTCAGGATTTAATTCTAATGATCCGTATATCCTTAAGTAATAACCTGATGACTGACCGAAAAATTCAGGTAAATGATTTGCCTGTGACCAATCAAGGTTGTGGGCAAATGCGTTATTCAAATTAACTGTTACTTTCTGGGCATCTGTAAAAAATGAATTATTGTCGAAAATTACAGTATCATAAGGAGTGGGTATGCAATGTCCTCCGGCACCTCCACTTATTGTATCCCAGTGCATAGGGTCGTTCCAGTTACCTTCGCCTCCAACCCAAAACAATTTTCCGGGAGCTGAGATAGAGATTGTATCCCATCCGTTATTATTTCCAAGATCAACCGAATTATTTGCGATGTATAAGGCTTCGCCTGTTGCATTTATATCCTTAATCGAAGTATATTCAATTTCAAGAGTGTCATTAGTTTTTATTAAAGCCTGCGAGCCATTTGTTGTTGACTGAAGTAAGATGGGTCCTTCGCAAATTCCTGAAGGAGTGATATTATATTCGATGGTTTGTGTTCTGCCGGATGGGAATTCATAAAAACAACCTGGAGAAAAAGATAATGTATCATACGAGTTATTACCATAAACCTGTGCATTACTGCCGAAAACAACTTTATGAAATTTCGAATAGATATCGTCCTCGGTATCGAGCCGTGCAATGCCATTATCACTTAAAAAGCTGACATTGTGGTATTCAATTGTATCTCCGCCATAATTATACATAGTGCTTCCGTCCTGAATAAACTCTATATGCGAAGTACCTGCATTAAAAACCAGGTTGGAATCGTTTAAACTCCATGCCGGATATGGCGTAGTATTTTTTACGGTTATTTGTGATGAACCTAAAGTAAAAGACCTTAAAGCAATTGTGTCGGAATGGAATGTGTTACACCCGACAAAATTATTATTAGTATTTATTGATCCTGAATAAAAGAGCAAATTACCTTCCACATTTATACTGTCCAATAAAGTCCAGCCACCACCGTTCCCTGTAAAGTAAACATTATTGTGAAATGATTTTCCATCCATTTGAATGGTTTGTCCTGTCAGCGAATCTCTGAAAAACACTTCTCCCCAAAATTTATTTATCATTGAATTGCAAAACTGAAGCGAACCATGGATATTTAATTTTGAATCCGTCTGTGTATTCTTAAAGACCGGATTGTCAAAGGTTGTCCATGTCATGTCATTGCATGAAGCATTAAGAACATTTACGTTAACCGTATCAGAAGGTCCGATAAATGAGTTATTATCAAAAAAAACATTATCATACCGTATCGGAACACAATCAGCATCAGGTCCGAAAGGATTGGATGTCCAGTGAATGGTGTCTGTCCAGTTACCGGTGCCATTAATCCAATACATATCCCGGCTATCAGGATAAATATTGCAGCCCTGGTTATTGCCCATATCTATTGAACTATAAGCATTAAACTGCCATCCGTTTGCAAGTATTGCATTTATGCACTTTAATGCAACAAAAGAAACATTTATATTTCCATTGGTTTTTACAATGTTTGTCTGGCTGTTATCCGTTGACCAAATATCAATCAATCCTGCGCATCCACGTGCATATAGATTTCCAACAATAGTTTGGGTTTTGCCGCTTTCCAGTTCGTATTTATGATTTGCGTTAAAATACAAATTCATAAAAGAATTATCACCTTCAATTACAGCGTCATTAATAAAAACAACATTATTGTATTTAAGGTCGCCGCCTGTAAAAGTATTCTTTGATAAAAAATTTGAATGTGAAAATTTAATTACAGAATTCTCTTTTATCAATAAAAGTTGGTTATTAACAATCCATTCACCATTATACGACTGTATATTAATAATAGAAGAATCAAGTTTTAAAACTTTGATATTATTTGAATTTGAGTAAAATGAACCGCAACTAATTGTATTTCCCTTGGTATTAAGCGCTCCGTTGTTGAAATAGAAATTATGATTCACAATATCTAATGAGTCCAAAAGATTCCATTGCCCTGTTCCGTTGAAATAAAGATTGGAATTTAAAATATTATTTTCCGTGCGAATTACCTGTCCGTTGACAGGGGAATTAAAAATTATATCACCTGAAAAACTCACAGTCATGGCAGACGACAGGATAAATGACCCGTAAATATTCAAATTCTCACTTCCATCTACTGCGGGTTCATTACTGGCATTGCTCCAATCCATATTCCGGCATTCAGCCTCAATATCAATAATAACTATCTGATTTTTTTCAGTAAATGAGTTGGCATCAAAAATAACATTGTCAATTTGTGAAGGTATTCCTCCTGTCTCGGAAGACCAGTGTAAAGTGTCAGACCAGTTACCGGTTCCTCCTATCCAGTAGAAATCCCCTCCTTGTCCATGAATTATAACCGGAAACAGCAGAATTACAAAAGCCAGAATTATTATAAAAAAAGTTTTCACAAGTATCAAATAATCAAAACCTGACAAAACACACTATTGATAAAATAGTCGTGAGTATTATAAATAGATATGCTTTCGCAAAGCAGGTGACCATATAAATTTAGAAAGTATGTAAAACTTACCGCAGGAAAACTTAACATTAAAAAATTTTATTATTATTTGGATATTGACCTGAGAAACCGTATGCCCTGCGTTATTATTTCGATGTAAAACTAAAAAAAATTATAATATATAAAACTAAAAAAAAGGGATAAAATTTTATTCCATTCAAATTTTATTAAATTTGGAGATTTTCAGGAATTATATTTCATAACAACTTAGGAATAAAAGAATGAAAAACGCTATAGTCAGAACGCTTAAAGACAATACTGCTTTTCGATGGGGCATACTATTACTCGTAGCTTTTGTACAGGCAGCCAATTATTATTTTTATGATGCTATTTCTCCCTTAAAAAGAGACCTTGAAGAACATTTTCATTTTACCAACACAGATTTCGGGTTATTTATCTCTGTTTATTCCATATCTAATATTTTCCTTTTAATGTGTATTTGGGGAGGTATTATTTTAGACAGAATAGGCATCCGGCGAACCGGGTCATTATTTGTTTTTTTAATGACAGGAGGGGCTTTTATTACGGCTTATGGTGCAAGTGATTATTATGTAAATGGCGGTTTCGGATATTCATTTATGAATACATTCCTGACAGACTATTCTCCCGAATTAAAAATGATGTTATTAGGGCGATTTTTATTTGGCTTGGGCGCCGAAACAAGCATTGTAGTCGTAAGCAAGATAATTGTAAAATGGTTCAAGGGAAAAGAATTGGCTATGGCTTTCGGATTTAAAATAGGTATAGCCAGGGCAGGTTCATGGGCAGCCTTTTATTTTTCTCCTATTATTGCGACTAATGCCCCAACATGGAATATTGCAATTTGGTTTGCTGCAATTTTACTGGGTATAGCATTGCTTGCATTCCTGATTTATATTATATTTGATCTGAAATTAGACAAACAAATTGAACAAACAGGATTATTAGGAGAAGATGAAAGATTTCATCCCAGAGACTTAGTTAAGCTTGTTACGAATAAATCATTTTTATTCGTAACTTTACTTTGTATGACATTTTACTCGGCTGTATTTCCTTTTCAATCCTTTTCTCCTGACTTTTTCCTGAATAAATTTGGAGTCTCACAGGAAATGAGCGGAAAAATTGCGTCTCTGCTCTCACTCGGTACCACATTTTTTACACCTCTTGTAGGTTTATTTGTTGATAAAAGAGGAAGGAGCGCCACACTTATGATATTCGGCTCACTGCTAATTGTTTTTGTGCATCTGTCTTTTGCACTTACAATGATTTCACCGATTTTTTTAATGATCGTTCTGGGAATCGCATTTTCATTGGTTCCGGCTGCGATGTGGCCCTCAGTAGCAAAAATCGTGGCGGAGAAACGGATAGGTACGGCTTTTGGAACTATGTTTGCGATCCAAAACCTGGGACTATGGGCATTTCCATTATTAATAGGGATTATTCTTGATAAAACAAATCCGGGAGTAACACCTGAAGATGTTGCAGGCGGAATAGCAACTTATAATTATACTTATGCGATTTTAATGCTTGCAGGCTTAGGCGTTTTGGGATTTTTCTTCGCATTGTTGCTGAAAAGAGAAGACAAAAAAGCAGGTTACGGTCTTGAATTACCATCAAACGAAAAACAAAAGCAAAGTGACTAAAATTTATTATGTCTTATATTGAACAGATTAAATGTTGAATTTTAATAATTAAAAATGTCCAAACTTGTCCGTATGGATTCAATAATGCAAAATCTATTAAATTTAAGAAGTCTATAATTAGTGTAAATTTGTGAAATTAGTGTCTTTTAATAGGTTTATGGATGGACACTAATTAATAATTTTTTACTTTAAGCACATTTATGTATTTTGTTAAAACTCCAAAAATAATAACATTACTATTCAAAAATCTCATCTGGGAAATTCCCAACACGGAGAAAAAAATTTATCTGACTTTCGACGACGGGCCTGATAAAGATGTAACACTTCAAATACTTGAAATATTAGATAATTATAAAACAAAAGCAACATTTTTTTGTCTTGGTAAAAAGGCTGAAAAGAATCCTGAAATTATCAGTCAAATTCTCAGTTGCGGACATAAAATCGGCAATCATACCTATAATCATTTAAATGGCAGAAAAACTAATTCAGGCGAATATTTGCAAGACATACAAAAATGCGATAAGATACTGAACACAAAACTATTCAGACCACCCTACGGAAAAATCACCCGAAAGCAAATAAAAGAATTAAAAAATAATTATAAAATTATCCTCTGGACAGTATTGCCCGGTGATTTTCACAAAAATGTAACAAAAGAACAATGTTATAAAAGATCGATCAGGCATACAAAAAGCGGGACTATAATCGTTTTCCATGATAATATACAAACAGAAGAAAAAGTTTTGTATGTGCTTCCAAAATTTCTGGAGCATTTTATTAGCAAGGGTTATACATTTGAACCGATAAAAGATGAACGGTTCATTTAAATATTGTCATTAGGTCATTCGATGGTCATTCAATAGTCATTAAGTGGTCATTCGATGGTCATTCAATGACAGCGCAGCGAAATGACAGCGTAGCAAATGACAGCGAAGCGAAATGACAGCGAAGCGAAATAACTAAAATAAAAATACTTTGAAACTCCGATATAG